>CALHCK010000089.1 GCA_937936695.1 uncultured Polaribacter sp. | reverse complement strand
GATATACATTCTGTAGCTGAGGCAGAAGATTTAATGCGATCTAGATATAGTGCTTTTGTTTTGGCTAATGTAAATTATTTACAACAAAGTCACCATAGTACTACAAGACCTTCTAAAACTGAAAAAAGAGAACTATTAACATGGACAAATTCTGTTGAATGGGTAAAACTAGAAGTTTTAAATTCTACAGAAAATACTGTTGAGTTTAAAGCTTATTTTATTGAAAATGGATCTTTAAATGTAATACATGAAAATTCTTTTTTTGTAAAAGAAAATAATCATTGGGTGTATAAAAATGCGTTTTAAAGTTTTTAATATTATATCTCTAAACAGATTAAAGATTCTCCTTTTTTATAAAACTATAAATGCTAAATAGAAATTTGTTATACTAGATTTTTCTTAAGAGACTCTAACTCTACCCCCAAACTAGTAAACATTTGTATAATACTACTTAATTTTAATTCGTGTTCTTCGTATTCTTGTGTATTAATACTACATGTAAATTTCCATAATTCTAAAACATCTGTAACTGGTATTTCATAAGGTTGGTAATTAGGATTGTCTGGTTTTAATAAAAAAGTTTTGTTTTCCTCAACTTGGTTATACAATCTTTTGTAAGTTAAACCATCATTTTTGGTAATTACAATATAAGAAACACCGCTTTTAGCATTTTTAATATCTTCTACAAACTCTGCTACAATATAAGAACCATCTTTTGAAGGTAACATAGAATCTCCTTTAATAGGGAAAGCCCTGTGCTTACCTGTAGGTAAAAACGGTAATTTAATTTTTTGTAGTTGCTCTATAAATTCAGGATCATCATAGCCTCTTAAATATCCAGCAGAAGCTTTAACAGAAACTACTTCAATTAAATTTTCATTATCATCATTTACCATAATAGGAAACAGAACTCTTTTATTTCCTACATCAATAAAAGAAACATCTTTAGCACTTGTAATGTCTTTTTTAACTAAAATATCAATAGGAATTTTAAAAAACTCTGAAAACGAAATTAAAAATTCTAATGTTGGTATAGACCTACTTTCTTCATAAGAGCTTATTCTAGATCTAGTTACCGATAATTCTTCAGCAAATTTCTCTTGACTCCAACCTTTTAAAACTCTTAAATGTTTAATATTTTTTGCTAAATTCTCCATAACGCTACAATTAAAAGCATCAAATGTATTGTTTTGTAGCTAACATTACAAGTGGAAAAATATTTTTTTGATGAATAATTTAAAAATCAACCGTATTGAAATAAAAATCTGTTAACTAACAGTAATACTATAAATGCAATTAAATATTGATTTATTAAAACTTAGCAAGTACATTTGTTAAGCCTTTAGGAATAAAACTATCATCATAAAAAAAATGACAATTATAGATTTAGTAGGTACTTATAAAATAATAGGTAGTAATCAGGATGCAGAAGAAGATACTTACAAAGGTACACTTACATTATCTATAGACCGTAATAACAGAATTGTGGCTAGATGGATAATTAATAAAAGCCAGCAACAATTTGGTACTGGCTTTTTTAAAGATAATATTTTAGTTATTAATTTTAATTATCAAGGAGACGAAAATACAACCTATCACGGTGTTGTGGTATACAGGTGCATTTCTAAAGACATTTTAGATGGTTTTTGGTCTGAAGAATACGGAAACCCTTTATTTTTAGGTGAAGAACGTTGCTTTAGAGTTAAAGAAAATGAGCTTTTAAATTAACTATCTTCTATAAGCCCAAGCAATCTGCCCCAATTGTCCTACTATTTTTACAGAGTCTTTTAAAGACAATTTAGAACCATCGGCATGAATCCATCTTTTTAATGGTTGTTCGCATAAAATTTCTTTTGCTTTATCTAACCCAAAATGAAGTGTTATTCTTCTAAAAATTTCAACATCAAAAATCCATTGTGTTACAAACTTTTTAGCAAAAGATATTTCTATAACATCTTTATGAAAAATCTTTGCACCACATTGAGTGTCTTTAAAATCCATTTTTAATATTTTTCTAATAATATAGTTAATTGTTAAACTAATTATTTTTCTTGCAGACTCTTTAGTGATGTTTGCCCCCATTCTGCTAATTCTAGAACCACTAACAATCTTATAATTAGATTTTTCTATGGTAGATACTAAATCATCAAAATCAGATAAATCTGTAGACAAATCTGCATCTAAAAAACCTATATAATCTAAATCTTCTTTTTTAGCCATAAACAACATTCCTTGTCTTACAGCTTCTGCTTTACCTCCATTTTTTTCGCAATTATAAACTGTAATAAAATCTTCTTTCCCTTTTCTTAAATCATTTAATACTTGCAATGTATTATCTTTACTACCATCATTCACAAAACATAAATGATACCCAGAATTTTTTTGAATAAAATTAGTAAACTCCTTACTCAATAATCTTTTTTCTTCATTATAACAAGGTATTACAACACCTACACAACGCTGTTGTATAATAATTCCTTTACTCGTTACTTTTTTATTAACCGATTCTGGCACTCCTATTAGTCTTTTAACACGAGCACAAACCTCTACCAAACTTAGTGGTTTTTTCATATAGTCATTAATCCCTAAATCAAAACCCTCAGTTATCATAGCATCATCTGTATTACCCGATAAAACCATAATAGCAGTATCAGGTTTTTTACTATTTCTAATATGTTTTACAACATCTAAACCAGAAACCAAAGGCATATTAATATCCACAATTACTAAATCTGGATTAAAAGAATCAAACAACTCTAAAGCCTTTGTAGCATTTGTTTCTGTTACAACTTGGTATCCTAAGTCTTTTAACCTACTTTCTAGCGGTATCAAAACTAATTTCTGGTCATCTATTGCTAAAATTTTCATATCTGGGCTTTTTTTATTTCTAATATACAATAAATCTAGTTTTGTTTTTAGATAAAAAAAGGCAATACCACCTAAAAGGAACTTATGTTTAGACGAATGGTACTTTGGTTGTGTTAAATAAAATTTAAAGCATCATTAAAATCATTTATATTTACAATTAAAGAAAATAAGTACTTATTTCTATGAAAGAAACTTCCAATAAATATTTAATAGCTGCCTTACTTTTAGGGATTGCTTTTCATGGAAGTGCTATTTTTTTTACCCTAGAAACTACTTATGATGCCTTAATACATTTGTTTTTTGCAGACCATTATGCAAATAGTTGGTTTGATCCTTGGAACTTTAAATGGTATACTGGTTTTACTGTAATGAGCTACCCACCCCTTGTACACCAATCTATTGCCGCATTATCTTTAATTGGTGGGTTAAAATTTGGTTTATTTTCTGTAGCTATCGTAGCTATTTTATTGTTTATAACAGGAGTCTATCGGTTTTCTTTAATGATGACTGCCAATAGAACCGCTGCAGGTTATGCTGCGTTGTTAGCTGTCTTTTCATCATCTTTTGTAGAAACTTTACACATTTTTGGTCAGCTACCTAGTATTATTGGTATTTCTGTTTTAATGCATGCTTTACCAGAAATTTATTTGTGGCTAAAAACAGGAAAATATAAATATCTTTTTACCTCGCTTTCTCTTATTTCAGTTACCGTCACATCTCATCATGTAACTCCTATTTTTGGAATGCTTTTTTTTATTTTTCCGTTAATTGGTACTGTTATTTTAGATATCTGTAAAGGTCAGGTAGCAACTTATAAAGAAATAACATTCAAACTTTTTTTAACGGTATTTTTTAAGCAATTAAAAAGAAACATGACCTTTGGTTTACTGTCTTTATGCTTAATTGTTGGGTGCCTTTTGCCTTATTGGATTAACTCAAAAAAAAATCCGATTACTCAAGTACCTATTCCGCACGGATCTAGAGATAATTTTTTAGAAATCACCTCTTCTGGCTTGGTGTTTTTTACCATTCCATGGGGAATTTTACTCTTTCTACTCCCCTATTTTTTCTATCGTTTTTACAGTAAACGATACTTGTTTTTTGGGCTATCTTTTACAATGTTAACCATATTGGGTACTGGTGGTACAACACCAATTCCTAAAATGATTTTAGGCGAAAATGCATTTAATATTTTAACCTTAGACCGTTTTACACTTTGGGGTTCTATTATGGCACTGCCAATGTTTGGTGAGTTTACTTACAGATTTGTAGAAGGAGATTTAAAACAATTAATTCAGCAAAAATTAGGCGCAGTTTACCATCGTTTATTAGGTGGTGTATTGGCTAGTCTATTTTTATTGATGACCATTTTTACCATAAGTTTAGGGTATTTTAGACCATCGCAACCGCAAAAAATCAAGATGTTACCCATTGTTAACTTTTTAAATCAAGATAATCATGATCAGTGGAGGTATTTAACTTTAGGCTTTGGCGATCAAATGGCGTGGTTATCTGCACAAACAAAAGCCATGACTGTAGATGGTAATTACCATTCTGCAAGACGTTTACCCGAATTAACCACAAGACCAATAGAGCGTTTAGAAAACTCTAAATTTAAAGGTGTTGCCGGTATTGGGTCTTTGCAACAGTTTTTAACTACTCCAGAAAAGTATAACTTAAAATATATTTTTTCTAACGATAAATTTTATGATCCCATTTTGTATTTCTGCGGATGGCAACGTTTGCCACAATTAGAAAACGGAATTATGGTTTGGGAAAAATTAAACGTGCCTCCACTTTCTTCTATTTTACCTAAAGAAGACGTAAGTACGTGGCAAAAAATA
>CALHCK010000088.1 GCA_937936695.1 uncultured Polaribacter sp. | reverse complement strand
GTATGCGCAGGTTTCATTCTACCACCAGCATCTTGTATTACTAATTTACTAAACTTTTCAGCATGTTTTATGTCTACCAAATTCGCAATTAAAATAGAGTCTATTTGTTCGTCAGAAATTCTTATTGGTTGTTTCGTTGCTATTTGTTTTTGTTGAGTATGGTTGTGTCCATCATGATCATTATGTTCTTGAGCATAAAATGATGTACTAAGCAATAGAAGAAAAATGCTTGCAAGTGTTGCTTTTTTCTGTCTTATTTTTTTTAGACTCTTTTTTAAACTATCAAAACGAGTGTTTTTTGCAAAAAGAATACAAATTAAACCAGTGTATAAAAGAGAATATCCTAAATAACTAATAAAAGTACCCCAAAAGTCGTGGTTTACAGAAAGGTGTGTCTCTTCTTTTTCTCCAGATAAATCATAACTAGATTGAAAAAACTTGTACCCTTTGTGATCTAAAATGTGGTTCATAAAAATTCGATAATCAAAGGTTTCTTCAGGATCTATTACAGTAACTTCACTGGCATAAGAAGCAGCACTTTCTGACCCAGGATATTTTTCTAACTGAAAGTCATTTAACTTAATAGAAAAAGGAGCTTCTAATATTTTTGCGCCATATAGCAATCTAAAATTTAACCCTCCTACAGACAGTTCTTTATTTCCATCAGAATTAAACTTACCGCCCATTAATTCTACTCTTTTAGTTTCTCCTTTTGATGTAATATCTAAAACAATGGCATCTAATTTTTTACTGTCTTTTGTGCCACTAACCATTTTTAAAATTCCTTTTTTAGCAGGCTCAGGTACCACAAATTGTAAGCCAGCCAAATTATGTAAGGTTAAGTACTGAAAATTATGCAGAGAATCTTTAACAATAAACCCTTTCTTTTGATCAGCCATTCTAAACCAATCTCCAGCAGATTTTGATACTATTTTTAAGCTACCATTCTCTTTTATAAAATTAATAGAAGCATTATTATCTTTACTTTCAAAGCCAACTAAAATACCATGAATATTTTGTATTGTCCCTTTTTTTAACCAATGCTCATGTCTGGTACCTTCAGATGATTCTACAAAAAATAAATGCTCAACTCCATTTTCGTCTTCTACTAATTTTTTTTCAGCCCAAGGAATATAATCAACTAGTTTAAAATTAAAATCTTGCTTTGTTTCTTTTGTTTTAAAACTATCATTGTAAGACCAAGAGTTTTTTCCCCATGCAGACAATAGAATAGGCTCATTAATCTCTGGTTTTTGTAATTTTCCATTATCAACAATAGCATTTACATATGTTGTTTCAGATAAAAATTTATTTGTAGTTTCTCCTTCCTTAATTAGCATAATACCTTCATAACCAACATAACGCGTTACAGCTGCCCCAATAAGAATAAATAAAAAGGCTAAGTGAAACATTAAAACAGGCCATTTCTCTTTTTTATGTAAACGATATCTAAAAATATTTCCGAAGAAATTAATCAAAAAGAAAACCATAATAGCTTCAAACCACCAGGTATTATATATTAATGCCTTAGAGGTCTGAGTTCCAAAATCGTTTTCTATAAAAGTGGCAATACCCATTGCAGTAGCAAAAAGTATAAAAAGTACAGCCATTAAACGTGTTGAGTAGAGAATATTAAGTAAGTATTTCATCCGTTTTTAAGTACATTATAAGGTTGCACAAATTTAAGGATAAAAGCAAGAATAGCCGTAAGAGTATTGTCTATTTTTATTGTTAAGTTTTGTTAAAAATAATAAGAAATAATTTGTTTTTGTTGCGTATTAATTTTAAGTAAGTATCGATAAAATATCAATTGCAGTTTTTACAACATTAGAACCTGGTTTAAAGATTTTTACAACTCCCATTTTAGTTAAAATTTTATAATCTTTTTTAGGAATTATACCGCCTACAACAATTTTTATATCTTCTCTCTTATGTTTTTTTAGGTGATAAGCGATTGCGTTTACCAACTCTTTGTGAGCCCCTGCTAAAGATGAGATTCCTAGAATATGAACCTTATTTTTTATGGCTTGATTAACAGCTTGCTCTGGCGTTAAAAAAAGGGCACTCATGTAAACGTTAAAACCCAAATCTGAATACGCAGAAGCAATTACTTTAGCACCTCTGTCATGGCCATCTTGCCCCAACTTGCAAATCATAATTTTAGGATTACTGTTTTTTAATTTTTTAAATTGCTGCACTAATGCTTTTGCCTCATCAAAAAGTTTGTAATCTTTCACTTCGTTTGCATAAACACCTGTAATAGGTTTTTCTTCAGCTTTATGTCTTGTAAATACACTTTCTAAAGCATCAGATATTTCTCCTAAAGTAGCTCTGTGTCTTGCAGCATTAATACTTAATTCAAGTAAATTTTTGTTACCTGTATTAGCGGCTTCTTGCAATTGCTTTAAAGCGTTTTTAACATCGTTATTATTTCTGTTAGATTTTAATTTATGTAAACGATTAATTTGATTTTTTATAACAGCATTATTGTCAACTTCAAGTAGAGGTAACTCTTTTTCTAGTTCTCTGGTTTTGTGTCTGTTTATGCCAATAATTATATTCTTTTCGGTATCAATTTTAGCCTGTTTAATTGTAGCTTCTTTTTCAATAGATGCTCTAGGAATTCCTTTTTCTATAGCTTTTGTCATGCCTCCCATACGCTCAATCTCTTCTATTATTTTCCAAGCTTTATTAGCAATATCAGAGGTTAATTGTTCTAATTGAAAACTACCAGCCCAGGGGTCTATAGTTTTTGTTA
>CALHCK010000087.1 GCA_937936695.1 uncultured Polaribacter sp. | reverse complement strand
TCATAGTTAAAGAAAATTTTGTTTTTTAATTTTACTAATTTATTTTTTCGCCACGAAAACCAAGTTAAAAGGGCTGCTGCGTAATTTTCATGTAAATCTAAAATTGTTTTTAGATTGTATTTTTCTGCAATTAAATAACCTGTTTTTGCAAGAGGTAAATCATGAACATGAATTGCATCTATTTTAAATTCTTTTACAACTTTAGGTAAAACTTTATAAAATTTTGGATGAACAAAATTAATAGCAATTCTTATATCTATAATTCCTTTTTCTGTAAAATTCTTATATGTAATACTTCTTAAAACAGTTACTTTATTTAAAACTTCTGTTTCTTTCTCCGATTCTTTTTTACAACAAACTACAAAAACTTGGTGTTTTTTTGCTAATGACTCTGCCTCTTTTCTAACCCTAATATCAGCAGGGTAATACCCGTCAACAATCATTAGAATTCTTTTATGCTTAATTTTATTTTGTAGCATAAACAGCGTAATATCTTGGTGTAAATTTTCTTAAAATAGGTCTAAAACCAATTTTATTTATAGGGCTTGTCCATTTTTCTTTATCTACTATAGACCAACCAGATTTTTCTAATAACCAATCAAATTGCCAATCTTCAAACTCATGGTAATGTCTATCCCACATATCTGTTTTACTTCTATAAGCTTTGGCAAACCATAAATCTAAAGGAATTGTAGCTACTAACTTAGTAGTTTCAATAGTTTTTAAAACGTTAAAAGGAGCCAATAAATGTTCAAAGATCTCAAATGCAGTTACAACATCTACTTTGTGTTTTTTTACTACTTCAGGTAACAAATCTAAATCTTCTCCTTCTGTATTTATTACAGTATAGCCATTTTGCTCCATAATTTCAGAAAAAGGATTTCTAATACCTAAATCTAAAATAGTAGCTGGTGCGGGTACAACTTTTTGTAAAAAAGCTAAAGTGTGTTCGTATCTTTTATGAGGGATTTTACTGTACATTTATTCTAAAATAATTTATAATAATTTTATTTTTTTTGTGTGATAAGAAACAACTACTTCTTTTTCTCATAAAAAAACCAGCCTAAACCAATTAACAATAGCAATGCGTATGATGATAAAGAAATTATTTTTCCTTGCTGAATTACCTTAGGTTCAAATTTAAAATCTATTGTATGCGATCCAGAAGGAATTAACATACCCCTTAGTACATAATTAACTCTATAATGTGGAGTTAATTTTCCATCTATATATGCATTCCATCCGTTTTTATAAAAAATCTCTGAAAACACAGCAAATTGTTCTGTAGTTGTTTTTGATTGATATTGTAGTTCGGATACATTATACTTAGTTAAAGATATTGTTGCTGTAGTATCTTTTGCTTTAGGAAATTTAAAGTCGATATCTTTATCTCTGATAACTACACTCATTTTTGTATTTAATGCATCTAGCGCCTTAATTTCTTGGTTTGCATTATTTACAGTTACTAGGTTATTTACAAACCAAGCATTGCCATTTGCATCTGTATTTAATTGTGCTTGCTTTTCCCCTTTATCATTACCAACAATAAAATACTTAGTATTTAACATGTTTAAAACTTGCATGTTGTTTTTGGCAATTTGATGTTCAAATAATTCTTGATAACGACCAAGTTTAGCTGCATGATACCCTCCTATAGATTGATGAAAATAAGAAGTACTCCCATCATTCATTGGATTAACCGTAAAGTTACCAACTCTAAAATGTGCTTTGTCTTTTAATATTTGCTTATCTGCTTTTGTAGCTGTAAATGGTTGTTCTATTCTTCTAGAGGGTTTAAAATCTTCTTCATTTACATATTTTTTATCAACAGACAATAAATCAAACAATACAAAAACGGCAATAATTACAATACCATAAACTTGTTTTAATTTATTTTTTATGAACATCCATAAAACACCAGCTGTTAAAACACTTAAAATTAAAGACCTTAAAGTATCTGTTAGCAACATTGCTTTTCTATCTGTAATAATTGCATCTTGTAGCCCAGGTAATTGCTCGTATTGAGCATCTCGTAAACCTTGAAAAGAAGAAAATGCATGCGCTAACACAAAACCAACAACTAATAATCCACCAAAAGCATACAAAGCCTTTTTTAGTGCATCTATCTTTTTATCGTTTGTATTCTTTTTTGTAAAAAACTCTTTTAAAGCTAAAACTGCTAAAATTGGCACACATAACTCTGCTATAACCTGTATAGATGATATTGCCCTAAATTTGTTATACAAAGGAATATAGTCTATAAAAAAGTTTGTTAAAAATTCAAAATTTCTACCCCAACTCATTAATATAGAAAAAACAGTTGCTGCTACTAGCCATTGCTTTAAACGACCCTCTACAATAAAAATTCCTAAGAAAAATAAAAAGAAAATAACTGCCCCTATGTAGGCTGGTGCTTCCACTATATTTTGATCTCCCCAATACGAAAGTACTTGTTTAGAATAATATTTTGCAACTCTTTTACCTGCCTTTGACGCTATTGTTTTGTAAAATTCTGAATCTTCGTTAAACTTTTCTACCGTTCCTCCTCCCATAAAACGAGGAATAAATAAATTAAATGTCTCTAACTTTGCATAACTATACTCTGTTATGTATGCTTTATCCAATCCTTTAGAAGCTTTTTTAGGAGTGCCATCTGCATTAATTGTCAATTCAGATTTTCCTCTGGTACTATTATCAGCATATTCTTTCATAGCTAATAATCTCGGTGCATTTGCTCCGATACCTAAAACCACAGCTACTAAAATAATTGTTGCTTGTTTTATAAATTGAGGTAATAGTTTTTCTTTAATAGCATTTACAAACTCTAACACCCCTAAGATTAACAAACTAAAACCTAAATAATAGGTCATTTGAGGGTGATTGGTATAAATTTCTAAAGCCATGGCAATACCAGTTACCACAAAGCCAAGAACATATTTTTTTTGAAAAACCCACAAAACACCAGCCAAAACTAACGGCATATATGCAATAGCGTGTGCTTTTGCATTGTGTCCTGCACCAAAGATTATAATTAAATATGTAGAAAAACCAAAAGACAAAGCTCCTAAAATTGCCAATCTCCAATCTACTTTTAAAGCCATCATTAGCACAAAAAAGCTTAAAAAGTATAGAAAAGTATAGTCTGCTGGTCTTGGTAAAAAACGTAGTAATCTATCTACACTTCTAATAAAATCGTTTGGGTAATATGTACTTATTTGATAAGTTGGCATTCCGCTAAAAGAAGCACCTGTCCAATAAGGTTCTGTATTTTCTTGCTCCCTAAAATCATTAATTTCTTTTACCATACCCTTAAATTGGGTAATGTCTGATTGATTTAGTTTTTGACCTTTTAAAACAGGGTGAAAATAGGTAATAGATGCTATAACAAAAATAGTAATTGCTATTGCATATGGCAAAAGTTTGGTTGTTTTCATAGTTTAATTTATCTCCTCAAAATCAACATACTCTCCAACAGTTTTTTTACTTTGGCTTTTGTTTTGAGGCTTTTTATCAATAACAGTTTCTCCTTCTTTAACTGTACTTTGGGTTTGGTTTGTTTGTTGCTGATTTGCTTTTTTCTGTATAGTTTCTGCCGCTTTTTTCATTAAAAAAGGAGCAAATAATTTTGCTAAAAATTTAAAAGCATAGTAAAAAACTAAAATGTAAAGAATGGTTTTAAATAATCCTGCCAACATAATTTATTATATAAAAAATCAATCAAAAATAACAATTTGCACACAATTTAAACGTTAACAGACTACAAAACTTTTAAAAATTTAAAAAAGTACAAATTGAAACCAAATAATATATTTTTTTACCTTATGTTTGCTTATAATTTATTTTCTTTTAATTTAGAAAAAATAAATTAATTGCTATAAGAAAACGCTATCTATTTTAAATTTTACGGTTTAAAATGCTTCTCCCTAAAAGTATAAAGCGAATAAAGAAAAAGAAAAAATACACCTAATAAAACAAATACAGATTTATATTGTGATAATAAATTGCATGCTTTTTAAAAATTTACGTATTTTAGTTTTTAAAAACACTAAAGTAACCTTTGTAAATTGCAATTAAAAAAATGACACCTACTTCATTTATACACAATAAAGCTTAACAAATAGTATTCTAAAATTTATGAAGAACCTTTTTTTTAAACTATTTTTTGTATTAATCCTTGTTAGTATTTCATCAGTACAAGCACAATATACAGGAGTTATTAACTCTAACAAACCTGGTTTTTCTGAAAGTCCTTTTAGCGTAGGTACAGGAATTTATCAATTTGAAAGCAATCTTTTTTTTAGAAACACAACTATAAATCCAATTTTTTCGGAGCCTCAATCTTTTGGTTTCGATTTATTATTTAGAACAAGTTTCTTTTTTGAAAAATTAGAACTAAATCTTCAGATAACTCCTCAAAATGATGTTATTGCTTTTAACAACATATTTACATCTAAAGACAATCAACTTGGGTTGAGCAGATTTAATGTTGGAGCTAAATATTTGTTATATGCACCCAAATATAAAGATAAATCTAAAGAGATTAGAAGTTGGAAAAAACAACATTCTTTTGATTTTACAAGGTTAATACCTTCTTTTGGTTTTTATTTAGGGGTAAATACTAATTTAGTTGGCAAACTACACAAATTAGAAAAAGCTTCCCCTAGAGTTGGTGTACTACTACAACAAAACTTAAGTAATAGCTTTAATGTTGTTAGTAACTTTTTTTATGACAACATAGGTACCGATTTTATAAAAAACTCTGTTACTGTTACTGCCACTAAAAATTTTAACATTAGATGGTCTGGTTTTTTAGAATATCAAAATAATTTTATTTTAAAGGAAGATGTAAGCGATTTTAATGTTGGTTTAGGTGCTGCATACTTATATACCAAAGATTTACAATTAAGTGCTTCTGGAAGGTATCTTTCTGAAGGAAATGCCAATGGATTTTATGCTAGTATCGGAGCTTCTTACAGAATAGACAGACATTTAGATTCTTTTGTAGAATTAGATGAAGACGGTAATAAAATAAAAACATCATCTCTTAAAAGACATGACAAGAACGTAAAAAATAACATCTTTAACCGTTTTATTGGTATTTTCAAGAAAAAGAAAACTAACATACTTAAAAGTAGAATAAAGAAACGTAGAAAAAAATCTTCTAAGAAAAAGTTAAAAGGTTTCAAGAAAAAATACGACGTTACTGTTAAAAATGAAAAAGCTGTAGCTAAAGAAGCCGAAAAAGAAGAAAAAAGAATTGTAAAAGAAGCTGAAAAAGAAGAAAAAACAATTCAAAAACTTGAAAAGAAAAAAGAAAAAGAGCTTCAAAAAGAAAGTAAAAACATAGAAAAAGAAGAAAGGAAATTACAAAAAGAAACAGAAAAGCTAGAAAAGAAGGATAGAAAAAGATTAGAAGATGAAGAGAAAGAACTTAAAAAGCTTGATGAAAAAATATTAAAAGAAGACAAAAACAAAGAGGCTAAACCTAAAAAAGAAAAGAAGAAAAAAGAAAAAAAGGTAAAAGAACGTAAGCCCAAAAAAGAGAAAAAAATAAAAGAGCCAAAACCTAAGAAGGTAAAAAAAGAGAAAAAGAAAAAAGAACCAAAAGCTAAGAAAGAAAAGAAGAAAAAGAAGAGGAAGAAAGACGATGATAACAATGACGACGAATAGGCTAATATTTTTTAAATGATTACATTAAAAAAAATAACTAATAAAAAGGAAATGAAACAATTTGTAACATTTCCTTTTTCTTTATACGAAAAAAACAATTTTTGGGTACCTCCTATTATTAAGGAAGAAATAAACAACTTTGACCCAACAAAAAATCCTGTATTTGAAAATGCCGAAGCTCAGTTTTTTATAGCCTTT
Organism: uncultured Polaribacter sp.; assembly: GCA_937936695.1. Taxonomy (GTDB): domain Bacteria; phylum Bacteroidota; class Bacteroidia; order Flavobacteriales; family Flavobacteriaceae; genus Polaribacter. The sequence goes on along the minus strand of CALHCK010000087.1, from coordinate 2,765 downwards.
AAAAACAATAAAATTGTTGGTAGAGTTGCCGCAATAATTAACTGGTATGAAGTTAAAGAGCAACAAATAAAAAAAATGCGTTTTGGTTGGTTTGATGTTATTGATGATATAGCTGTTACCAAAGCTCTACTTAACAAAGTAAAAGAAATAGGTCTTAAAAACGAATTAGAATATCTAGAGGGTCCTGTTGGTTTTAATAACCTAGACAAAACAGGGGTTTTAATAGATGGTTTTAATCATATTGGTACCATGATTACTTGGTACAACCACCCATACTACAAAGATCACTTAGAGCAATTAGGCTTTGTAAAAGAAAAAGAATATTTAGAAAATAAATTTAAATTTAAAAACGTTAATGGACCTTATTTTGATAGAGTTAGTAACATTGTAAAAAAACGTTTTAATTTAAAAGCATTAGATTTTACAAAAACAGCAGACATTATGCCTTATGTAGATGAAATGTTTGATGTTTTTAACAAAAGCTATTCTAAGCTTTCTACATTTGTACCTATTTCTGATGCTCAGATAGCGTTTTTTAAAAAGAAGTATATTTCATTTATTAACCCCGAATTTATAAAGTTTGTGGTTAATAACGAAAATAAATTAATTGCATTTGCTATTGTAATGCCTTCCTTTTCTGAAGCTTTACAAAAAACAAAAGGAAAACTTTTCCCTTTTGGTTTATTTCATTTACTAAAAGCTAAAAAAAGCTCTAAAGATGTTATTTTTTACTTAATTGGTGTGCATCCAGATTACCAAAACAAAGGTGTACATGCTATTATTTTTGATCAATACACAAAAACATTTGCACCTTTAGGTATAGAAAACTGTATTAGAACACCAGAATTAGAAGATAACGAAGCTATTAATAAGCTTTGGAAAGATTTTAGCCCGATTACCCACAAAAGACGTAGAACTTATAAATTAGATATTAATGCAACTATTTTATAATGCTGATATAACTACCGATACGCAACAAATTGTTTTTGACAAAACAGAAAGTAGACACATAGTACGTGTATTACGAAAAAAAGAAAACGATGTTTTAAAAATAACCAACGGTAATGGTTTTTTATTTGATGCTAAAATTAACTTTGCAAGCGACAAAAAATGTATTGCAGACATTACTAATACAGAAGAAAAACAAAAACCTTGGAACTATTATTTACATGTAGCCATTGCACCTACTAAAAATAACGATAGAATAGAATGGTTTTTAGAAAAAGCCACAGAAATTGGTATTGATGAAATTACACCAATACTCTGCGATAACTCAGAAAGGAGAACTGTAAAACTAGAACGTTTCGAAAAGATTATACAATCTGCCATGAAACAATCTTTAAAATTTACACTTCCTACATTAAATGCTCCTTTAAAGTTTAACGAATTTATAGCTAAAGATATTAGCGGAAAATTATGTATTGCGCACTGCGAACCATCATCAAAAAAAACATTTAAATCAGAAATACAATCTTCAGAAAAAATAACCATACTTATTGGCCCAGAAGGAGATTTTTCTGCCAACGAAATTAAAAAAGCACTCGCAAAAAACTATAGTCCTGTTTCTTTAGGCGAAAGCAGATTAAGAACAGAAACAGCTGCTTTGGTTGCTGTTAACACAGTTTCTTTTGTAAACCTATAATTCTATATTTTATTTTTTTATTGATGCATATTTTAAAAACTCATTATCATACCGAAGTAACAGATATAGAAAACAAAACTACTTTTACAAGATTAGCTACCAGAGCTATTACTGTAAAAGGGAATAATATTTTATTGCTATACACTAAAAGGTATGACGATTATAGCTTACCCGGAGGTGGTTTAGATGTTGATGAAGATAAAATTGCGGGTATGAAACGAGAATTAATTGAAGAAACCGGAGCTAAAAATATTAACAATATTAAACCATTTGGGGCATACGAAGAATATAGGCCTTGGCGTAAAGCAGATTTTGATGTACAACACATGATTTCTTATTGTTATACATGTGATATTGACACAGAGTTAGGGGTTTGTAATATGGAATCTCATGAAATTAAAAATGGCATGCACCCTGTTTGGGTAAATATTTATGATGCTATTATACATAATAAAAAAACAATATCTACAAGCGATAAAAAAGGAATGTCTATTGAAAGAGAAACATTTTTATTAGAACTTATTGCTAAAGATTTACTTGCTTAAAGTCCAATATTGATAACTACTTATAAAGGACTCGTCTTTTTTGCTTGCATTCATTTTACTATATTGCTTAAAATATGCTTTTGCCAATGAAACTATTCCTTTTTTTATTTTGTACTCTAACCTACTACACGCACACTGCGCAAGAAGTAGCTATTTTAAAATACAACGGTGGCGGAGATTGGTATGCAAACCCAACTGCAATTCCTAATTTGGTAACTTTTGCCAATAGTAATATAAAAACAAATATTGCTAAAACTCCTACTTCTGTACTTATTAGTAGTGAAGATATTTTTAATTATCCGTTACTTTTTATGACGGGTCATGGAAATGTGCTATTTTCTGAAGATGATGCTAACAACCTTAGAAATTATCTTATTTCTGGTGGTTTTTTACATATTTCAGACAATTACGGTCTTGATAAATTTATTAGAAGAGAACTAAAAAAGGTGTTTCCTAAAACCGATCTTAAAGAAATTCCTGCAAATCATCCTATTTATCATCAAACATTTAAGTTTGCTAATGGCATTCCTAAAATACACGAACATGATAAAAAAGCAGCACAAGGTTTTGGTATTTTT
>CALHCK010000086.1 GCA_937936695.1 uncultured Polaribacter sp. | reverse complement strand
GAATATTATCTATTAAAATAGTTCCTGACTCTATACTGTTTGGAGTATCACCTTTCAATTCGCCATTAGAAGTTGTTAATGTATACTCTTGCGTATTACCACCTGAAAAAGCAATTGTAGCTGTGTAAAAATTATTTTCTGCATTTAGGTTGCATGTCGTTGCTACATTGCCTAAAGTTAGTGTGCATAAAGGTGCATTTGTTAGAAAACTTTGATTTGGAAAAGGAATATTTGCTTGTTGATTTGTTGTAAAATCATCAAACGCATTAATACCACTATACCTCCAGTTAGTGTGTGTAAAATTACCAGAAGCCACTGTATTATTTTTTCGGTATGCCCAACCATCAGTATATTCCCAAGGAGTATCAACACCATTTTCAGAAATATTCCCAAAAACATCTACTACAGTAGTATTCATAAAAAGCTCTACGGCATCGTTACCATTAATTATTAAAGCGCCATCTACATAATCGGGTTCAAAACCAAAAAAAGCAGTAAATTCTTCAGATTCTGAGGCTACATAGATAAAAGTACCTTGAGGTACTGAAACTCCATCAGGAAACTGGAATTCCACACCATCTGTCCCCTCTCCATTATTAGCACTTCCTAAACCATAAATTCCTAAATTAGTAATTGTATTTAATGCATATAATTCTACTCCTTTAGGATTCCCTCTATCTCTAGAGCCATCAAAAACACCTGTAATAATTAAATCTTGACCCAAGAACAGGTCACAAAACAACATAGCTATCGCTAAAAACACATACTTCTTTTTCATCTTTTTTTTATAAATATAAGTTTTAAAAACAACAATTACAAACTGACTTACAGTTGATTACAAAATAAAAAAGCATAAACACAGGTAAAAGTTACCTAAATGTTAACTAAAACAACCTAGATTAAATGATTGTTAAGTTGTATCTTTCTTATATAATTATTAGTACTTTTGATTGAATAAATAGTTTTGACAGTTATTATGAATAAAAGTGATATTAGAATTTTATTAGTAGATGATGAACCAGATATTTTAGAAATTGTAGGCTACAATTTAAAAAACGAAGGCTATCAAGTTTTTACAGCAAATAATGGTCAAGAAGCTATAGAATCTGCAAAAAAAAACACACCTCATTTAATATTATTAGATATTATGATGCCAGAAATGGATGGTATAGAGGCTTGCGAAAAAATTAGAAATATAAAAACCTTAGAAAATGTTATTATTTCTTTTTTAACTGCAAGAGGAGAAGATTACTCTCAGGTTGCCGGTTTTGAGGCAGGAGCAGATGATTACATAACAAAACCTATAAAACCTAAAGTACTAATTAGTAAAATTAAATCTCTTTTAAGAAGATTAAATACGCAACAAAATGGTGCAGATACTTTTTCTATAGGTGATATTGTTATTGATAGAGACGAGTATGTTGTACATAAAGCTGGTAAAAAAATAGCTTTACCTAGAAAAGAATTCGAACTTTTTTCTTTACTAACTTCTAAACCTGGTAAAGTTTTTAAAAGAGAAGTTATCTTAGATACTGTTTGGGGTAATGAGGTAGTTGTTGGTGGTAGAACTATAGATGTACATATTAGAAAGCTTAGAGAAAAAATTGGAGATAGCCATTTTAAAACCGTTAAAGGTGTAGGTTATAAATTTGTTTTAGAAGGAGCAGACAAGTAAATTTGCTTTAATGAAATTTAAAAAAACGTATTCTTACGCACTCTGGACAGCTGTATATTTAACAATACTATCTATTATTATAGGTACTATTTCTTATTTTTTTATAAGTGATTATTTAGGGTTTGGTACATTAATAGTTTCTATTCTTTCTTTATTTTTTATCTCTTTTTTTATTATTCAATATCGTGCAGAACACTTTATATACAGACGATTAAAAAAGATTTATGAAGATGTATCTATTTTAGATGAAAAAGATTTACGTATAGATACAGTTACAACAGATATTGAAAAATTATCTGAAAGAATGCAAGACTTTGTAGAAGGTAAACATTCTGAAATAAAAAGTTTAACTGAACGAGATTCTTTTAGAAGAGACTTTTTAGGAAACGTTGCACACGAACTTAAAACTCCTTTATTTACAGTACAAGGCTACATTTTAACCCTTATAGAAGGTGCTGTTAACGACAAACAAATTAGAACCAAATATTTAGAAAGAGCCAATAAAGGTGTAGAAAGATTGGTTGCTGTTATTAAAGATTTAGACATGATTTCTAAATTAGAAAACGAAGGCACCAAGCTAAATATAGAAGTTTTTAATATCTTAGATTTAGTGCAAAATGTTTTTGATTTGTTTGAAATGAAAGCAAAAAAAAGAAACATTACATTAAAGTTTGATAAAATGTATGAGTTTCCTGTATATGTAAGAGGAGACATAGAAAAAATAGAACAAGTATTAATAAACCTTGTTGTAAATTCTATTAAATACGGTAAGCCTAACGGTACAACTGTTGTTGCTGTAAGCAGTTATAACGATAATAAATTTATTATTAAAGTAGTAGACAACGGAGAAGGTATTAAACAAGAGCATGTAGGGCGCCTTTTTGAACGTTTTTACAGAGTAGACCAAAGTAGATCTAGAGAACAAGGAGGTTCTGGTTTAGGGTTATCTATTGTTAAGCACATTATAGAAGCTCATAACGATGCTATCTTTTTAAAAAGTACGTATGGAGAAGGTTCTGATTTTTCATTTACGCTTGAAAAGGCTAAATAAATCTGGATTTATCTTAGAAACTTCTGTTTTTAAACCTTGGTAGTTTTCTGTTTCAGAAAGGTTTTCTTTACTAAAATTAATTATTTCTTTAAAAGGAGCTAATTTTTGTGCTTTTAAAAATTGAGCTAAATACTCTTGTTCAGGTTGATTTTTAGTAGGAATAAAAAATGCTTTTTTCTGCAAAACTGCCAAATCCATAATAGAAGAGTAACCAGACCTACAAACAACTATTTTACTTCTGTTTATTACATTTTCTAACTCTTTAGATAATAAATAATTGTAAAAAATGGTATTTCCTTTCGTCCATTTTTTTTGATTATCTTCTACCTTTCCTAAAACAAATACAATAGTTCTTCCATCATTTTTAAATAGTGTAATTAACTTATTTTCTAAAAATGTTCTGTTAGGTTCCGGACCAGATAAAAGTATTAAAACATCAATATCTTTAGCTATATTTTCTTTTTTAAATCGACTTAAAACACCTATAAATTTTGCATTTATTTTTTTTGTTGATTTTGATAATTTTCCTGAAAATTGAGAATTAGCGTTATCAGGAATCCAACATTCATCAAACTTTTTAATAATTTTTTGATGAAAAAAACTACTTATAAAAGTAGTAGCACCCGATAAAACACGTATTTGATGGGTAATGTATACAGAAGTTACTAATTTACTTCTTACTCCAAATCTGTTATCAGAAACAATTCCGACAACATCTTTGTTTTTTAAAATGTACCTATGTATTATTTTTTTTTCTGTACTAACAGCTTTTAAAATGGTAGGTAATTTAAAAAGTAAGTCTCTTTTTAAATTTTTGCTGTAAGTTATATTATAAGAAGGCAACTTTAAGCATTCTAAATCTGAAAACTCTTGACTTAAAAAACTTAAAGCATTGCCATCTGAAGCTATTATTGGTAGGTAATTATTTGCTAATAAAATATTAATAATTGGCACACAACGGGTGGCATGACCTAACCCCCAATGTAACGGTGCAACAATTATTTTTTTTTTCATTATACTAAATCAAAACCTATATCTTTTCTATAGTTTATTTTATCATAACTAATTTTATCAATACTTCTGTAGCTTTTTTCTAAAGCTTCTTCTATTGTATTTCCAAAAGAAGTTACAGCCATAACCCTACCTCCGTTTGTAACTACTTTACCCTCTTTAATTGTGGTACCAGCATGATAAACAATAGATTCTTCTACAGTATTAAAACCAGTAATTTCTTTATCTTTTTGATAAGCTTCTGGATATCCTCCTGACACTAACACAACAGTTGTTGCCGTTTTATCTGTTACTGAAAAAGATTTTGTATCTAAATTTTGATTTGCAACACCTTCAAATAAATCAAATAAATCAGACTCTATTCTTGGTAACACTACCTCTGTTTCAGGGTCTCCCATTCTTACATTATACTCTACCACAGATGGGTTTCCGTTATCGTTCATTAAACCAATAAAAATAAAACCACGGTAATCTATATTGTCTTTTTGTAAACCTGCAATGGTAGGTTTTACCACTAACTCTTCTACTTTATTTAAAAAAGCATCATCTGCAAAAGGTACCGGAGAAATAGCTCCCATACCACCAGTATTTAAACCTGTATCGCCTTCGCCAATTCTTTTATAATCTTTAGCAGATGGTAAAATTTTATAATTTTTACCGTCTGTTAATACAAATACAGACAACTCTATACCTTTTAAAAATTCTTCTATTACCACAGTTGTAGAAGCTGCTCCAAACTTTTGATTAGAAACCATTTCTTCTAATTCTGTTTTTGCTTCTTCTAAAGAATTTAAAATTAACACCCCTTTACCTGCAGCCAAACCATCTGCTTTTAACACATATGGTGGTGCTAAGGTTTCTAAAAAGGCAAAACCATCTTGTAAATTATCTTTAGTAAAAGATTGGTAACGTGCTGTTGGCACTCCGTGTTTTTGCATAAATTGTTTAGAAAAATCTTTACTTCCTTCTAATAACGCTCCATCTTTTTTAGGTCCTATTACAGGAATATTTTTTAGCTCATCATCTGCCAAGAAAAAATCGTGTACACCAGCTACCAAAGGTGCTTCTGGCCCCACAACTACCATTTTAATAGCATGCTCTAAAACAACCTTTTTAACGGCATTAAAATCTGTTGGATTTATGTTAATGTTATTAGCTATTTTGTCTGTTCCTGCATTTCCTGGAGCTACAAAAAGTTGATCAATTTTATTGCTTTCTTTTAATTTTAAAGCAAAAGCGTGTTCTCTACCTCCAGAACCTAAAATAAGTACATTCATGTTTATTGTGTTATTAAGGCTGCAAATATACAAATAAAGAGTTTTGAATTTCTGTATTTTAAATTTTCCGTTTCTTTGATTTCTAAAAATAATTTAAACTAAAAAAGAGAAGCTTTTACAGCTTCTCTTTTAACCCCTTTTTCACAGCAATATGAGTTTGAGTTATTTTTTAATTATTTTTTTAGTAACAATCTCTCCTCTTTCTAAAGCAATTTTCACAAAATATATACCCATTTGTAAATGCTGAATATCTACTTCTGCATTGGTAGTATTTGCATTACTATTATATATTATTTTACCTAACTGATTTAAAATAGTATAATTTACTATATTTTCTGAACTAGTTATTTTAAACTTACCTTGTGATGGATTCGGATAAATACTAATAATTTCATCTTTTTTATATTCAACTTTCAATTTATCTTTTACTATTCCTCGTTTATAAGGGAGTATATTTTCACCATTGCAATCATATCTAATAGCTGCGTTAAAAACCGAACCTTTTTTAACAAAAAAATTAGGTAATAATCTTATTTTGTTTTTTGATAAATAACTCACATTACTATTCGTTATTTGATTACTGGCTTCAATTTTATTTAAAGATTTAATAGCACCATTTCTTAATGGTGTGAAATTTTTTATTTGATTATTGTCAATATTATTATGGTTAAAAAGAAATATATCATAATTAGCAATAGAGACAAAATCTGAACTTGTTGCAGAAAAACGAACTCTTGAATATTGTTCTTGGCTTAGACTATTTTTGCAAAACGATGACGAATAAGACATAATATTTTTAGTATCAGGTTTAAAAAGATCACCATTTCTATCCTTTCTAACTCCAATATATTTACATAAAATATCTACTTCAGAATATTTACATTCTCTATATAAATTAGGATCTGCAGGGGTGTCACAAATTTCATCACCTTTACTATTGCAATTTTTACCTTTACCTCTTGTAACTAACTCATCTGTTGTACCACAATTTGACTTCCCGTGCGTATGATAAAGACTAAAGAAATGCCCCATTTCATGAACAATAGTAGTGCTAGGATTATTTTTAAATTGACTTATAGTCATATAAATAGCTTTTTCTTTATTACTTTTCGGAAACTTTGTATACCCTGCTGCATATGGTCTACCTCCTCTGTTAATGGTATTAAAATATATGATATTAATTACACCTTTCTCAAAATATTTATAAGATTTATTTTCATTTTCAACATTAAAATCAAAAAGAAAATCATCATAAACCTCATTATCTTTACATTTAATAAATTGTATATTAGCGTTAGAATAATATTGATTCAACAAATCTATTTGTAAATCAGATTCTGATTCAGTCATTCTTCTACCTCCCTTAGAACTAGAAACTCTTGTAATATTAACTTTAAAAGTAATGACATCTTTATAAGAATATTTTTTTAAAAAAATATTTCTATCATTTTTTTGAGAGTTTAAATAATCAATATCTTCTTTTGTCGGTTCTGCTCCACAAGTAAAATTTTGAGCATTTACACTAAACACAACAAGAATAAAATAAAAGGCTAAAAACACTATCTTTTTTATCATAATTTTTCTTTTTTATAATGTCATTTAACTTTCACTTAAAATTAGGCAAAAACACCCCTATTTAAGTAAATACTACTTAAATAAACACTGATTAAGAAGAAGTTAAAAGCAACGTAATTACACGTTAATTTCTATTTTTCTTCATAAAGTTATTATAGATTTTTATTTTTTAGCCTGTTATTTAGCTAAATCTGCTTCTAAAGCTTTAATACGCTTTTCTTGCTCTATAGTATATAAGGTAAGTTCTTCTATTTTTTGTAACAAAATAGTAGTCATTTCTTTTAATTGTAAACCTTCTTCTTTTACAACT
>CALHCK010000085.1 GCA_937936695.1 uncultured Polaribacter sp. | reverse complement strand
AATAAAGAGTGTCCTCCACAAAAAACAGATAATAAGGTATATTTAACAGCCTCTTCCTGACCAATTATAACTTTTCCTATTTCTGTTTTTAACGCATTAAATTTAACTACTAAATCATTTACAGCTTTTACATCAGACATTTATTTGCTTTTTTCTTTTTTCCAATTTCTTTTAAACTCACACTTCTTGTTTTCTTCTCCTAACTTAATGTAAGTGTCTTTTATTTTATCTTTAGCCCATTTTTCAATAGTTTCTTCTTTCTTTTTTGTTAAGGCTAACTGTTGTATTTTAACGTAATCTTTTACCAAATCTGCTTTGTGCGTATCGGTTCTATCTTTCATTAAAATAAATTTATACATTTTCTCACCACCTTCTTCATCATAAAAAACATCAGAAACATCTCCTTTTTTAAGATCGCTAACACGGGCATAAAAAGCAGGATCCATTCTTGTTAAATCAAATTTAGATTCTCCTGTAGAAGGATTTATTATTAAACCGCCACTATACTTAGTATCTTTATCTGTAGAGTATTTTTTTGCAGCAGCTTCAAAAGATATTTTATCTGTTTTAATATCATTTACAATTTTATAAGCTTGGTCTTTTAATTCTGCTAATTTATCGTCCGACACTTGTGGTTGAAGTAAAATATGAGAAGCTATTCTTGTATTTCCTTTTACATCATGTAATTGCATTATATGATACCCAAATTGAGATTTAAAAGGCTTAGATACTTGATTTACATCTAAACTAAAAGCCATTTCTTTAAATTCTTTTACAAGACCAGACTCTTTAGTAATGGTATATTTACCTCCATTTTGTGTTACCCCAGGATCATCAGAATTAATTATTGCTTTCATTCTAAAACTAGAACCATCTTCTATTTGTTCTTTTATTTCTTCTAGCTTATTAATAACTCTGTTATTCTCTTCTTCTGTAGGTTTTGCTTTTAATACAATTTGTGCTAACTGAATTTCTGCAGGAAATTGAGGCAACTCTCCTTTTTCTTTTAAACCATTATAATACAAACGAACCTCTTCTGGAGTAACATCTATTTTTTCAGTTATTTTTAGTTGTTCCTTTTCTATTAAAAGGTTTTCTTTTTGTACAGATGTTAACTCTTTTTTCAAGTCTTCTAAATCGTTAAAACCATACGTTTTAACAACTTTTTCTACACTACCATATTGTTGCGTAAAATACTTTATACTTCTTTCTACTCTTGCAGATACCTCAACATCATTTACAACAACACTATCTACTACTGCATGATGCGCTAATAATTTTTGTTGCATTAACTCCTCTAGCATATCACAATCAGAAATCGTTATTTTACCTTCACTTCTTAACTCTACTTCTTGTTTAAATTTATCGATATCTGAATCTAACACTATATTCTTACCAATAACTACAGCAACACCATCTATTTTTATCTTTTGCGCATGTACATTTATGGCTATAAGGCTAAAAAAAACGATAAATAAAGGTTTAATATGTTTTAAAATTATTGTTTTGTATTGCATCTGTAACTAACGTTTTTTCTATCTCTGATATTAATTCTATTTTACGTTTATGTAAAATAATTTGCTTTATTGTTGGCTTAATGTATTTTAAAGGTGCTGTTGCATTTACAGGCAACACATCTTTAACAGCCACCAAATATAAACCTAAAGAATCTTGTTTTTTAATGAATTTTGTTTTTTTTAACAGATCTTCTTTAGAAAAAGGAAGTTTTAACAAAACCTTGTCTAACGGCACCCACGTAGAGTCGTTAAACTGATAAAACTTAAAACTTAAATAATTCTCTTCTAGAGTTTCTATATCTTCTATATCATCAGATTTAAAAAGATCTGTAAACTCTTCTTTATCTATTACATTATTATTAAAATGCAAATATTTAAGCTTAATTAACTCTTCATTAAGTTTAAAATTTTCTTTATTTAAATTATAATAATTAGTAATATCTTCTTCTTTTATTAAAGTATCTAATTGCTCTTTTATTAGTTGTTCTTTGTAATTATTAATTAGCAAACTCTCTTTATAATCTTGTACAAGTTTTTCTATATTTTCTATATCTTCTACAGAATTGTTGTTAGATGCTTTTTTAATTAATAGTTTTTTTATAGCCCAGTCTTGTATATAACTATTAATTAAAACCAAACTATCTTGTTTATTTATCTTTTTAGGAAAAATACCTTTTAAATCTTCTCTAAATAATTTATCCGTATTTACAATGGCAATTATATCTGAAGTATTTTTTTCTTTTTTCTCTAAATTTAAATAATCACAAGAAACAATTAATAAAAAACATAAAACAACTAGCTTCTTCATTATTTATAAAGATTAGTTAATTTTTTCAACTGTTTTTTATTAACTTTTATTGTACTTTTCTTTCTTAAATCTGCAATCCAGTTTTTTTCTAAAAAACCTTGGTAATCGTTCATCACTTCACCTTTAATGCTCTTTAATTCTTTAGACTTATATTTTGTGATGTTGTCTTTATAGAATTTTTTTAGCCCTAAAGAATCTTTAGACGATTTGTTCCATATTTTTTGCTGCATTAATTCAAACAACAACAAACCATCTTGATACTCTGTTAAAGTATTTGCATATTCTGGCTCTGTGTTTATAAGATCTTCTTTGTAATATTCTAAAATTTCGCTATCAAAAAAATCATCATATAAAACATACACAGATTTATGTCTTCTATTTCTAATGTATTTTATAAAATCTTCTTGTTTTACATTTTTAGCGTTAATACTAAATAAAGTAGTTTGCAAAGAGTCTACAGGAATAGATCTGATGTTTTTTCTGTCTAAAATTTTCTTAGCTTCTTTATTTTCTACTATTTTATATTTTTCTTTTAATTTATTTACTACCGCTTTATTACTTAACTGATTTCTTGGACTTCTTTTTATTTTACTTTTCAAATCTTTTTTTAACTTGTCAAAAGATTTTACTGGGTGTTTTTTTATCAATTTAGCAATATGCCAACCAAATTGAGTTTTAAAAGGTTTTGTAAAATCGTTAACATTTTCTATTTTAAAAACAGCTTCTGCAAAAGGCTTTACCATTCTTCTTTCATCAAACTTACCTAAATATCCTTTAGCGTTAGCAGAACCAGGATCTTCTGAATATTGCTTTGCTAAATCCTCAAAACTTTCTTTATTTACTAATTTAGTGTAAATGCTATTAATTTTATTTTCACCAACTTTAGTTGTATCTCTAATTAAAATATGGGCAGCTTCTACCTCTCCTTTAGACGGTCTTACATCGTCTACTTTTACAATATGATATCCGTACTGAGTTTTAAAAGGTTCGCTAACCTCGCCTACTTTTGTAGTGTAAGCTGCATTTTCAAAAGGATACACCATAGAAAATGCTGTAAAATATCCTAAATTCCCCTTATTTCCTTTTCTTCCACTTTTTTCATCTCCTTTTGCAGATGGATCTTCAGAGGTTTCTACCGCTACTTTTTCAAAATCTTCTCCTTTTACAATTCTTTCTCTAATTGCTTTAATTTTTTTGTGGGCCGCAGAAATATCTGTAGGTAATGCATTTTTAGGAAATCTAACAAGAATGTGTTTTGCTTTAATTTCGTTTTTTGTTCTAAAATATGCATCTTTTACCATTTTATCTATAAAAGTAGTATCTTGTAAATAAGGTGCAGATAACTGGTTTTTATAAGTCTGCATCTCTCTTTTATAAGATGGTAAAGTATCTAATTGCAGTGCATAAGCTTCTTTTACTTTTAACTTATAATTTATAAATAAATCTAAGTTATTATTTAAATCTTTTGCTTCTTTACTATCAATAGCATCTAAATTTTTTTCGTATACTCTTTTAAATTCAGATACTTTTGTTGCCTTTCCATCAATGGTAATAAGTACTTTATCTTTTTTTTGAGCAAAAAGAGATAATGACATACTTGCAACTAATAATAAAACTGTTTTTTTCATAAAATTCTATAACTTATAATGAAATAATTCCTTTAATTTTTTCTGCTTTTTTGTAATAAGATATTACATCATTAGAACTACTAATCTTTAATACGATTGAAACACTAATATATTTTCCTGTTTTAGATTTTTTTGTATTTATTACCGCTCCTGTATTGTTAAATAAAGCTTGTACTTGTGCTACCTGATCTTCATCTGTTGGTACAATAAATTTATACATATAATCTGCAGGAAAACTTGTGGTTTCGTCTAACTGATTTTTTAACTTGTTGTAAAACTCATTTTTATCTTTCATATTCTCATCTTCTTATATCATTTTTTCTACAAAACAACTAAGAAACAAAATTACATTAAAAATGTAGTTTTATAAAGGGAATAATTTATTTTTGTGTTATGCAACAAAAAATTGTGTTAATTGGTGGTCCTGGTACTGGCAAAACCTCTGTCTTAAACGAACTAATTAAAAGAAACTTTTTTTGCTTACCCGAAATTTCTAGAGAGGTAATTAAAAAGGCTCAAAAAAAAGGAATTGATCAACTATTTTTACAAAATCCTTTATTGTTTAGCGAAATGCTTTTAGAAGGCAGAGAGCAACAATTTATAGAAGCTTCTAATAATAAAAGTAAAGTTGTTTTTTTTGATAGAGGAATACCTGATGTTGTTGCCTACCTTAATTATTTTAAGACTCCTTATCCTAAAATATTCACAAAAAAAAGCAATCAATACAAATACAACAAAGTGTTTTATTTTGCACCCTGGAAATCTATTTACACTACAGATAACGAACGTTATGAGTCTTTTAAACAAGCCCAAAAAATAGATACTTTTGTAAAAGAAACATACACAAGTTTACAATACACTTTAATAAACGTACCTTTTATTTCTGTAGAAAAAAGAACCGATTTTATTATTAATTCAATCTTATAAATAGTTTTTATGGAGCATCCTAAAGACATTTTAAAAGAGTATTGGGGTTTTAATAATTTCCGATCTATTCAAGAAAACATAATTAACGATGTTTTAAATCAACAAGATGTAATTGCCTTATTACCAACTGGTGGAGGGAAATCTATTTGCTTTCAGGTTCCAACACTTATTAAAAGCGGACTTTGTTTGGTTATTTCTCCTTTAATTGCTCTTATGCAAGACCAAGTTCAAGGGCTGGTTAAAAAGGGAATTAAAGCTACCTACATTCCTTCCGGAACAACTCAAGACGATTTAATTACCTTATTTGATAATATTAAATTTGGTAAATTTAAATTTCTATACATTTCTCCAGAAAGATTACAAGCCTCTTTTATTCAACAAAAAATTAAAGAATTAAATATTAATTTAGTTGCCATAGACGAAGCTCATTGTATATCTGAATGGGGGCACGATTTTAGACCATCTTATCGTAGAATTCAACTTTTAAAAGAGTTAAAACCTGATGTAAATTTTATTGCACTAACTGCCACAGCCAATAAAAAAGTTTTAACAGATATTGCTACAAATTTAGGGCTTCAAACTCCTAAAATTCATCAACTCTCTTTTTTTAGAGAAAATTTAGCCTATCAAGTTTTTAATTTTGAAGATAAATTACAGCAACTAATCAACATTTTTACAAAAACCAAAAAACCTGCCATTGTTTATGTAAATTCTAGAAAAAAAACTGAACAAATTTCTAATTTTTTGAATACTAATAATTTTAAAGCTACTTTTTACCATGCTGGATTATCATCCGTAGAAAAAAAATTAGCTTTTGATAATTGGATGCAAGAAAAAACGCCCATTATTGTAGCTACAAATGCATTTGGTATGGGAATAGATAAAGCCAATGTTGGCTTAGTTATTCATTTAGATTTACCAACTAGTATAGAAAATTATGTGCAAGAAACAGGTAGAGCTGGCAGAAACTTAGAAAAATCTTTTGCTGTATTACTATACAATAAAAATGATATTGTTCTTTTTAAAGACAGACTTTTACAAACATTAGTAAGTATTAAAGAAATTAAAGAAATATATAAAAAACTGTATCAAAATTTTTTTATTGCTTTGGGCGAATTACACGTTACTGCTTTTTCTTTTAACATATTAGAATTTTGTAAAAAATATAATTTTTCTGTTTTAAAAGTAGATGCTACTCTTAAAATTTTATCAAATCATGATATTATAGAAATCAATAGTCAGTTCAACAAAAAATCTACACTACAATTTATTGTTACTAGTAAAAAGTTATTGTCTTATCTTAGTAAAAACACGCATTTAAAACAATTTACCAACACTATTTTAAGAACTTATGCTGGTTTGTTTGAACAAGAAACCAATATTAATGAATTCTTTATTGCTAAAAAAGCGGGTATAACTACAAAACAAGTATTAATAAATTTAGAACGATTACAAAAAGAAAATCTTATTACCTACACGCCTGTTATTAGCGATGCTGAAATTTGTTTTTTACACCCAAGGGAAGATGATATTACAATAAACAGACATTCTAAAGAAATAAAACTTTTTTTAACTCAAAAAAAGAAAAAAGCAATAGAATTAATAGATTTTGTAAAAAACAAAAAAGTATGTCGCAGCATTTTACTTTTAACTTATTTTGATGAAAAGACTGAAAAAAGATGTGGTATTTGTGATGTTTGTTTATCACAAAAAAAAGCAAAAACAACTAACATATCAGAAGAAATAATTACTGTTTTAACAAACAAACAAGCGCTATCTTCTGCAGAAATTTGCAACTACATAAATGCAAATAAGCAAGACATTTTAATACATTTGCGCCAATTAATTGCTTTAGATACAATTACTATTAATTATCAAAACAAATACCAACTAAAACTATAATTTTATGAAAGATGTACGAATTGTTTTTATGGGAACTCCAGATTTTGCTGTTACTATATTAAAACATTTAGTAGACAACAATTACAACGTGGTTGGTGTAATAACTGCTACGGACAAGCCTGCTGGTAGAGGACGAAAAATAAACGAATCTGCTGTAAAAAAATATGCTACTTCTGTAAACTTACCTGTATTACAGCCTAAAAATTTAAAAAATGACGAATTTTTAGAAGAATTAGCTAATTTACAAGCACAATTACAAATTGTAGTTGCCTTTAGAATGCTACCAAAAGTAGTTTGGCAAATGCCAACACATGGTACTTTTAACCTACATGCATCACTTTTACCAGAATATAGAGGTGCGGCACCTATACATTGGGCTATTGTAAACGGAGAAACAAAAACAGGAGTTACCACCTTTTTTATTGATGATAAAATAGATACTGGCGAAATTATATTACAAGAAGAAATTGCTATTACAGAAACTGAAACAGTTGGTTCTTTGCATGATAAATTAATGTTTTTAGGTGCAGGTCTAGTTTCTAAAACAGTAGATTTAATAGCTGCTAAACAAGTAAAAACTACTAAGCAGCCAGATTTAGAAGATAAATTTGCACCAAAGTTAAATCCTAATAATTGTAAAATTAACTGGGACGCAAACGTAGATACTGTTTACAATAAAATAAGAGGCTTAAATCCTTTTCCGGCTGCTTGGACTACTATTAAAAATGATGATGATGAAATTTCGGCAAAAATATATGCCGTTAAAAAGTTATCAGAAGAGCATACTTTAGAATACGGGAAAATTATAGCTTCTAAAAAAGAACTTAAAGTTGCAGTTAAAAATGGTTTTATAATTATTGAAGAAATTAAACTTTCGGGAAAGAAAAAAATGGATGCCAAAAGTTTATTAAACGGGTATACTTTTTCTATAGATGCCAAAATGTTGTAAACCCTTTATTGACAAGGTTTATCGAGTTTTTTCATTTTACAAGTTCCTTTATTAACAATTTAACCTATTTTATTAACAAATGCAGTTTTTTTTTTACTTCAAATTTGCATAAACCCTTAATCCATCTATATTTGTTGAGCTTTTAAGCAAACAAATTTTCAATTAATTTAAAAAAAACTATTTATTATGAACAAGTCAGATTTAATCGATGCAATGGCTGC
The DNA here is from genome assembly GCA_937936695.1 of uncultured Polaribacter sp. Classification (GTDB taxonomy): domain Bacteria; phylum Bacteroidota; class Bacteroidia; order Flavobacteriales; family Flavobacteriaceae; genus Polaribacter. The sequence continues at coordinate 4,469 of CALHCK010000085.1, read as the reverse complement.
TGATGCAGGAATTTCTAAAGTAGCAGCTAAAGCAGCATTAGAATCTTTTACAGATAATATAACTTCTGCATTAAAAGCAGGAGGTAAAGTAGCTTTAGTTGGTTTTGGTACTTTCTCTGTATCTAATAGAGCAGCTAGAACTGGTAGAAATCCTCAAACAGGAAAAACTATAGAAATTGCAGCTAAAAATGTAGCAAAGTTTAAGCCAGGAGCTGGTTTAACAGATGCAGTAAACTAAAAATTAGTTTCTTACTTATATTAAAAACTCTCTTTTTTAAGAGAGTTTTTTTTTTCGAAAAAAAAGATTTATTTTAGTGTAAATTCTAAAAAGAAAATTTGAAACCAAACAAGGGTAAATTACTAATTGCAGAACCTTCTATTTTAAATGATAGTTCTTTTAATAGATCTATTATTTTACTTACAGAACATACTAATAACAATTCGGTTGGTTTTATTTTAAACAGACCATTAAACTATACTGTAAACGATTTGTTACCAGAAATAAAATGCAGCTTTCCTGTATACCAAGGTGGCCCTGTAGAGCAAGATAATTTATATTTTGTTCATAGAATACCTGAGTTAATACCAGAAAGCATAGAAGTAGCTAATGGTATTTTTTGGGGAGGAAATTTTGCGTCACTAAAAACACTTTTAAATCAAGATGAATTAAACTCTTCAGAAATTCGTTTTTTTCTTGGGTACTCTGGATGGGAGAAAAAACAACTTGAAGATGAAATGAATCAAAATTCTTGGTTTGTAAGCGATAACGATTTTGATAACATTCTTTCTATGGAAGAAGAAAGTTTATGGAAAAATAAACTTTTACAAAAAGGTGGCGATTATAAATTATGGGCAAATGCCCCTAATGATTACAATTTAAATTAACCTGTTACCTGAAGTACTTTTAAACTACTTGCTATTTTAAGACTTACTTCTGTTTTAAACGTTTTCTTTTTATAGCTTGTTACTGGCTGAATACCAATAATTGCATTGGTTATAAAAACTTCATCCGATTTCTGAATCTCAAAAGGAGAAATTGACGTCTCTTCTATTGTAAAGTCTTCTTTTTTAGAAAGAATTTCAATTACTTTTTTACGCATAATCCCTTTTATACAACCTTCTTCTAAAGCAGGAGTTTTTATAACATTTCCTTTTACTATAAATATATTACCATTTGTAACTTCTACTACTCCTTTACGTTCATTTAATAAAATACAATTGTCTAAATCATTTTCTTTAGCAAAAATACTAGCCAATGTATTTAGCATTCTGTTATTAGTTTTTATTGTAGACAAAAGCCCAGAAAAATTATAAAAATCTTTATATACATCTAAAGCATAAGTTTCCTTAGTCTTATATAAACTTTTATTAGCCTCTATAGTATAATCAATAGTATTAGTGCTTGGTGTATACAAACCACCATCTTTTCTAAAAATATTTATACGCACTCTAAATACATCAGACGTATCTTGAACAGCTACTGTTTTTAAAATTTCTTTTTCTAAAAACTCTAAAGTAAACTCCATTGGTATCTTCATGCGTAACATTCGCATAGAAGACATCAATCTAAAGTAATGATCTTCCCAAAAAACAACTTTATTATTCATCACCTTAACAGTTTCAAATATGGCATCTCCATACTTAAAAGCTCTATTTTCTGATGATAATTTTATATTTTTTGGGTATAACAGTTCTCCGTTAAAGTTAATCATGCGTATATTTTTAAAAAGGCTAAATTAACATTTTTAAAAATATTTAGGCATAAAAAAACTCAACGATTGTTGAGTTTTTTACTTATTGATTAAATATCTTAAGCTCCTATTGTGTGTCTTAATTCTTCTATTTGGTTCTCCCAAAGTTGCTTAGACTCTTCAACTTCATCCTCATCATCTGCAAAATCAGTTACTATTAAAGAAACATCTTTTGTTAAAGCGTCTACTTGTATTTTTATTTCAAAAAAGCTATCATCATCAGCACTTTCAAACCATTTAAAACGAATTCTCTCTCCTGCTTTTTTGGTAATTAATTCAGCCTTCTCCTCTTCTCCTTCCCATGTAAAACTAAATTCTTTTCCTCTTGAGTTTACTTCATCTGCAAACCATTCCTGTAAATTAGATGGAGATGATATGTATTGATAAAGCATTTCAGGAGACGCATGAATAGGAATTTCTAATTCAAATTTTATTTTTTCCATTGTTGTTTTTTGTTATGCACACAATATAAGTATTAATTCTATTTAAAAAAAATAAAAATATTTGTTGGTATTCTATAAAAAGGTACTATATTTGCACTCGCAAAACCAAACGGCGAGGTAGCTCAGTTGGTTAGAGCGCAGGATTCATAACCCTGAGGTCACGGGTTCAAATCCCGTCTTCGCTACAAGTACAAATTACACAAAACAACAGTTTAGTTCACTCTAAACTGTTTTTTTATGCCTAATATTCAAGAATACCTTATCTTTAACTCTAAAATTGAACACGATTTAGAACACGATTTGGAACACAAAAAACAATTCTCAGTTCCTAAAATATATTCTGCAAAAGAAGATTTATCAAAACGTTGGTATGTTTATTTTTCTTTCAGAAATCCTAAAACAGGAAAACTAGAAAGAATGCAAAATATTTATGGGAAAGCCAATTTATATAAAACAAAAGAAGAGCGTTACCTCATCTTAACTTCTTACAGAAAAAATTTACTCATACTTTTAAAAAAAGGGTACAATCCTTTTAAAAATAATGATAAACTATACAATGAGCTTAACGCTCCAAAAAAAGAGGAAGAAAACAAACCAAAAGAATCTCTTAAAAAAGATACAATAAAAGATACTCAAAAACCTGTTTTAAATAAAAAGTTACAAAAGACAACTATTGATAAAAAATCTACTGAAAACGATAATCTATTAATTAAAAACGCATTCGAATTTGCGCTAAACTTAAAAGCAAGAGTTGTTAAAAAGAATACGATTTATGATTATAGAAGAAAAAGTATTCATTTTATAAAGTGGTTAACAGCAACAAAACCTGAAAAAAAATATATTTCAGAAATAACAAGACAAGATCTTATTGCGTATTTAAACAGCATTCTCTTAAATACAAGTCCAAGAAATCATAATAATTACAGGGTAGAATTAGGAAGTCTATTTCAAGTTTTAAAAAACAATGAGTATGTTAAAGAAAATTACATTACTGGTATCCCTATTTTAAAAACAACACCAGAAAAACATCAACGATTTACCGAAGAAAAACAAAAAGAAATTTTTGATTACCTCGATAAAGAAGATAAAATTATGTCTTTATTCATAAAGTTTGTTTCGTACTCTTTAATTAGACCTGTAGAAATCTGTCGTTTAAAAATTAAAGACATCAATTTGCAAAATAACACCATGCAGTTTAAAGCTAAAAACAGTCCTTTAAAAACAAAAATAATACCAGATATACTTTTAAAACACCTTCCTGATTTAAGCAAATTAGATAAAGAAACCTATCTTTTTACACCTACTAAATTTGGAGATAGCTGGGATGCAACAGACAACAATAGAAGAGATCATTTTTCTAAGAGATTTAAGTCTATAAAAAAGCATTTTCAATTAAACCAAAATTACACCATCTATAGCTTTAGGCACACATTTATATTTATTTTATATAATAATCTTCGTAAAACAAAGTCTCCTTTCGAAGCTAAGAGTGAATTAATGCTTATTACAGGTCATAAATCTATGGTGTCTTTAGAAAAGTATTTAAGAAATATTGATGCTGAATTACCAAAAGATTACTCAGAATTATTCTCTAAATAATGAAAAACAAAAAGAATAGCAGTAGTAAAATTTACAATAAATTAAGAGATAAAGCTACATACCCAGTAGCCTTTTATGTTCCTCTAGACTACTTTAATCATTTTTTAGATAAAGAGCAAATTGAAAGTATACAATGGATTTTTGATAGGGTGGCTTATGCTAGAAAAAAAATGGATATTATTTTTATGGATGAAAACGAAATTACGTTTGACATTCTAAAAAAAAGCAAGAAACTAAGCGAAAATTTATTTGAACTTGTTGGTTTACATGAATCACTAGAAGAAGCCCTATTTCTATTTATACTAGAAAGCTATAAAGACCATATAATGGCTATGGATTATTTTTTTGATTTAATGCTTGAAGATATTCAAAAGAGGTTTAAAGACGATTATAAAAAATATCAAAGTTTGTTTTTACTACAATCTTCTTATATGAAAACACATTGGCAAGAGATTAACAAAGCCTTTCCTTTATACATAGAAAGATATAATAGAGAAGTTGACACAGAAGCATTTTTAATTGAAAACATCTTTCATAAAGAACAAAAGGTTTCTAAAAAGAGTGAAAAAACATTAATTTCAGATCTAGAAGCACAAAATTTTTTATTGGAATCTGTATTTAAATTAGATAAGAAGTTATTAATTTAAAAGCTCTAGCACTCACCTACTCTATTAAA
>CALHCK010000084.1 GCA_937936695.1 uncultured Polaribacter sp. | reverse complement strand
AAAAGTAGTTAATACTGTAGATTACTACTTTTTATAAATGATAGAAGAACGCATAACAATGACTATACTAGATAAAATTATTGCATTTAAAAAAAAGGAAGTAGCTAAAATAAAGGCAGAAGTTCCTGTTAAAAAATTAGTAGAAAGTCCTAGTTTTAAAAGAACTACTTTTTCGTTAAAAAAATCGTTATTAGAAGTTGGTTCTACAGGAATCATTGCAGAGTATAAGCGTCAATCTCCTTCTAAAGGAATTATTAATGATACCGCAACAATTGCAGAAGTAACAAACGGATATTTAGATGCAAATGTGGCGGCACAATCTATTTTAACAGATACTTCTTTTTTTGGTGGTACCATGGCAGATTTAATGGAGGCAAGAACGATCAATCAACAAAAACCAATTTTAAGAAAAGATTTTATTGTTGATGGTTTTCAGATAGTAGAAGCAAAGGCAATTGGTGCCGATGTAATTTTACTAATAGCTTCTTGTTTAACATCAGAAGAATTAAAAAACTACGGTAATTTGGCGGTAGATTTGGGTATGGAAGTTTTATACGAAGTACATACTCAAGAAGATTTAGATAAAATAAACGATTTAGATAACAAGATTATAGGTATTAATAATAGAAATTTAAAGACGTTTGAGGTAGATTTAGATCATTCTATACGATTGGCTAGTCAAATACCAGATACTTCTTTAAAAGTGTCTGAAAGCGGTATATCTAACCCTAGAATTATTACAGGATTAAAAGAATATGGTTTTCAAGGTTTTTTAATTGGAGAAAACTTTATGAAAGAAGAAAATCCAGGGCAAGCTTGCCAAGAATTTATCAATCAAATTAGATAATAAAAGTTATGAAACTTAAAGTTTGTGGAATGAAATACACCGAAAATATGCAGCAAGTTGCGGCACTAAAGCCAGATTACTTGGGGTTTATTTTCTATGAAAAATCTAAAAGAAATTTTGAGGGTATTATTCCAGAACTTCCTGCATCAATAAAAAAAACGGGTGTTTTTGTTAACGAACATATCGAAATTGTAATTTCTTTAATAGAAGAGTATCAGCTAGAAGCGGTACAATTGCATGGAGATGAATCTGTAGCATATATTACAGATTTAAAAGCTAAGTTAGCTGAAAGAAGAGCTCTATTTATAGAAGAGAACTTGCAAATTAAAAAGAAAAAAAATCAACATTTTATACCAGAAAAAGCAATAGAAATAATTAAGGTTTTTGGAATTAAAGATGAATTTAATTTTGATGTTTTAAAACCATATTTGCCAGTTGTAGATTTCTTTTTATTTGACACAAAGGGTAAAGAAAGAGGTGGTAATGGGGTACAGTTTGATTGGACTGTTTTAGAAAATTATCCGTATGAAAAACCTTTCTTTTTAAGTGGCGGTATTGGTTTAAATCATTTAGAACAATTACAAACTATAGCAAAGTCTAATTTACCAATTTATGCATTAGATGTAAATAGTAAATTTGAAACAGCACCAGGAATTAAAAAAATAGAAGAGTTAAAAAAATTTAAACAAAATGTTTTTACGCAATAAATAATTTAAAAATTATTTTAGGTAATTGCAAAAATATAAAAATATGAAATCAAAATTTCATCCAGACAAAAATGGGTATTTCGGTCAATTTGGTGGAGCATTTATACCAGAATTGTTATATCCTAATGTTAAAGAGTTAGAAGATAATTACATTCAAATTATTGAATCTGAAGAGTTTCAAGAAGAGTATAAGTCTTTGTTAAAAGATTACGTTGGTCGTCCTACACCTTTGTATTTAGCTAAGAGATTGTCAGAGAAATATGGAGCACATATTTATTTAAAAAGAGAAGATTTAAACCATACAGGAGCGCATAAAGTAAACAATACAATTGGTCAAATTTTAATTGCAAAAAAATTAGGTAAAACAAAAATTATTGCAGAAACAGGAGCAGGTCAACATGGAGTAGCAACAGCTACGGTTTGTGCTTTAATGGGGTTAGATTGTACTGTTTTTATGGGAGAGATAGATATAGAGCGTCAAGCGCCAAATGTTGCTAGAATGAAAATGTTAGGAGCCAAAGTAGTTGCTGCTACATCAGGTTCTAAAACATTAAAAGACGCAACTAACGAAGCTATTAGATATTGGATACAACATCCTGAAACTTTTTATTTAATAGGTTCTGTAGTTGGTCCGCATCCGCACCCAGATATGGTAGCGCGTTTACAAGCTGTTATTTCAGAAGAAATGAAATGGCAATTAAAAGAAAAAACAGGAAAAGAAAACCCAGATACTATTATAGCTTGTGTTGGTGGTGGTAGTAATGCTGCAGGTGCTTTTTACCATTATATGGATGATGAAGATGTTGAGTTAATAGCAGTAGAGGCAGCTGGTTTAGGTGTAGATTCAGGAGAAAGTGCAGCAACCTCTCAATTAGGAGAAGTTGGTATTATACATGGTAGTAAAACTATTTTAATGCAAGATGAATACGGGCAAATAATAGAGCCTTATTCTATTTCTGCTGGTTTAGATTATCCAGGTGTTGGCCCTTTACATGCTTTTTTATATGAAAGTAAAAGAGCTACTTTTATGAATGCTACAGATAAAGAGGCATTAGCAGCTGCTTATGAATTAACTAAAATAGAAGGAATTATTCCTGCTTTAGAAACAGCACATGCTTTGGCTGTTTTACCAAAAATTAATTTTAAGAAAGACCAAGTTGTTGTTGTAAATTTATCGGGTAGAGGAGATAAAGATTTAGAAACTTTTATAAAACATTTAGAAGAATAATTTTAAAAAATTATTGTTTAGAGAGATATAATTATGAATTCAATCCAAGAATTATTTCAGAAAAAAGATAAAAATTTATTGTCTATTTACTTTACTTGTGGTTATCCAAAATTAGATGACACCACAAAAGTTATTTCTGCTTTAGAAAAAAGTGGTGTAGATTTTATAGAAGTGGGTTTACCATATTCAGACCCTTTAGCAGATGGACCAACAATACAAGATAGTAGCCAAGAAGCATTAGAAAATGGTATTAACCTAGATATTGTTTTTAAGCAATTACAAGAGGTTAAAGCAATTAATAATACTCCGTTGGTAGTTATGGGTTACTTAAACCAAATGCTTAAATACGGAGAAGATAAATTCTGTCAGAAATTAGTAGATTGTGGTGTAGATACTGTTATTCTTCCAGATTTACCTATGGTAGAGTATGAAAACCATTATCAACAACTATTTGAGAAGTATGGTATAACAAACGTGTTTTTAATTACTCCGCATACATCTGAAGATAGAATAAGAAAAATAGATAGCTATACTAATGCATTTATCTATGTAGTTGCTTCAGCATCAATAACTGGTGCAAAAGGAGATATTTCTAATAATCAGATTTCATATTTTGAAAGAATTAAAAATATGAATTTAAAAAGTAAGTTAATTGTTGGTTTCGGTATTTCTGATAAAGCAACTTTTAATACCGCTTGTAACTATGCTAACGGAACAATTATAGGTTCTGCTTTTATAAAGTATTTAGGG
>CALHCK010000083.1 GCA_937936695.1 uncultured Polaribacter sp. | reverse complement strand
AATCTTTAAAAAATATGTAGGCATGCAATTTTGTAAAGCTCTATTTTTGTAGTATATTTGCAGTACTTAAGAAACAATACACTTCACTCACTACACTAATTATAAATAGTTGGATTCTAGATTTTAAGTCATGTATTTTTCTTATTAAGAAACAATAATTTAATACCCTTATATTTTTAATGGCAAAATCGCAGCAAACATTTAGTAAAAGTGAAAAAGAAAAAAAACGTTTAAAAAAGCGAGAAGATAAACGTAAAAAAATGGAGGCTAGAAAAGCCGATAAAGAAAATAATGGAACTGCTGGTATTCAGTTTGCTTATGTAGATCATAATGGAAATTTAACAGACACTCCACCAGATCCAGATTTAAAAGTAGAGTATGAATTAGAAGATATTCAAATTTCTGTTACTAAAAAAGAAGATTTACCAGAAGAAGACCCTGTAAGAAAAGGAAAAGTTTCTTTCTTTGATACTTCTAAAGGATTTGGTTTTATTATTGATACTGAAAATAATGAAAAGTATTTTACTCACGTTAGTGGTTTAATAGATCAAATAGCAGAAAACGATAAGGTTTCTTTTGAATTAGAAAGAGGTATGAGAGGTATGAATGCTGTTAAAGTTACCAAAATATAAAATATTTCATTTAAAATATATAAAAGTCCTTCTGAAAAGAAGGATTTTTTTTGTGCTTAAAAATCAATAGTACATATTTATATTATTAGATAAAAAAATAACTGTAATTATTAACTATTTTTGCAAACTATAAACTAAAAATAGATCAATTCGTATGGATTTTAAAAAATGGATATTTTTATTAACATGTATTTTTGTTAGTAAATTATCATTAGCACAAATAACAGGTAAAATTGTAGAGGCAGATGATAACAATCCTTTAGAATATGCAACGGTAGCACTTTATCCTCAAAATAGTAAAAGCTTAATTACAGGTGTTGTAACTAATGTAAACGGTATGTTTATTCTAGAAAATATAAAACCAGGTAATTATTATTTAGAAGCTTCTTTTTTAGGATTTAAAACTCAAAAAACAGCAGTTTTTTCAATTGCAAAAAAAGGAGAACAAAAAGAATTTGGAGTTATTAAATTAGCCTTGGCAAAAAGTAGTTTGTTAAATGAGGTAGTTGTTAAAACAGAAAAAAGTGCTGTTTTACATAAAATAGATAGGCAAGTTTTTGATTCTAAAAAATACCAGAATGCAATAGGGGGTACTGCGGTAGATGTTATAAAAAATTTGCCATCTGTAACCGTTGATGGTTTAGGAGAAATAAGTGTAAGGGGTAGTAATGGTTTTACAGTTTTAATTAACGGAAAGCCTACTCAAGGAAGCCCTTCTGCAATTTTAGGTCAATTACCAGCAAATGCGATGCAATCTGTAGAATTAATAACTGCGCCTTCTGCAAAATACGACCCAGAAGGTAAGGGAGGTATTATAAATATTGTAACTAAAAAAGGCGCAATAAATGGTACTTATGCTCAAGTAAATGTAAGAGGAGGTTTTCCTTCTATAGAAGATTATGATACTCAAGTTCCTGCAGAAAGGTATGGTATAGATGCTACCGTTAATAAACGAACAGACAAATGGAATCTTTCTTTTGGTGCAAGCTATCAAAGAAACGATAAAACAGGTAGAAGAGAAGGGGAGTTGTTTATTGTAAATACACCAGAAAATAAAACTACTTTTTTACCATCAGATGGTGAGCGTAGTTTTGATGATGTTGCTTATAATGGTAGGTTTAATGCAGATTTTACACCAGATGATAAAAATAGTTTTTCTCTAGGATTTTTTGCAGGTAAAAGAACTAAAGAGAGATTAGCAGATATTGTTTATTTTGATAATCATGCAGTATCTCCTATTGGTACAAATAATAGACTATACACCATAGCATATTTTAATCATAACCTAAGAGTTAGAAAAGGAGATTTTGCTTTAGGAAGTTTTGATTATGCACACAAATTTGCTAATAATTCTAAATTAAGTACTTCTATCTTATATGAATATACTTTTTTAGGAGGTCCTACAGAAAATGATAATTTAGGGCACCCAGATAATTCAATTGTTTTTCAAAGAGAATTTAACACAAACGATAATCCGTTATTTGGTACTCGTTTTAATATTGATTATCAATGGAAACCTTTTTCTTTTGGAACTTTAGAAACAGGATATCAGTATAGAGATTTAGATCATACAGGAAAGTTTGTTTATGAAAGAGATGGAGTTTTAGTGCCTGAGTTTTCAAGCGATATCAGTCTTAAAAGAACCATACATTCTGGGTATGCTCAAATTACAGGTGCTACATCTAAATGGGATTATAATGCAGGAATGCGTTTAGAATCTATGGATAGAGAATACAGAGAAACATTACGAACAGATAATGTAGAAAATGTACTTCTTTTTGATTTTGTAAAATTGTTTCCTTCTGCATCTTTACAATATAAATTAAATGATAAAACAAATTTAAAAACAGCATACAGCAAAAGAGTAGAAAGAACAACTACTTTTAAAATGAATAGTTTTGCAGAAAGAGAGCATTCTGAGGTTTTTGAGCAAGGAGATAATAGGTTATTACCAGAATTTATAGATTTAGTAGAGCTGGGTATTAATAAAAAAATGAAAAAAGGAAATTCTGTTTACGCAACAGCTTATTACAGACATGTAGATAATGTAATTAATCGAGTAAATACTTTAGCTTACGAGGCTTCTGGAGCGGTAATAGACAGTGTTCTTAACAGAGTGTATTCTAACGTTGGTAAAAGTAATTCTGTAGGATTAGAATTAGGAGCTACTATAAAAGCATCAAAAAACTGGACAAATATTATTGGGTTTAATTTTTATAATTATGATGTTAATGGTGTTTTAAACTTTAGACATAGAGATGGTATTGCAAGAAGTTACGATATAAATACAAATGCAAATGTGTATTCATTCAATTTAAATTCTACATACAAATTTTGGGAGAATGCTTCTGTACAGTTTACTTTTAATTATTTATCAGATAGAAATACAGCAATGGGAGAAGATTCTAGATTTTATGCTCCTAATTTAACTTTTAGAAAAAAGTTTTTAGATGATAAATTAACGGCCACGTTACAATGGCAAAATATAGATATGGGACTTTTTAATTCTAATGAGCAAAGAATAACAACCTCTAGAGCTAACGAATTTTTTACAACTACCAATTATGTATACGAGGTAGATGTTGTTACGTTAAATTTGTCGTATACATTTAATGCAGCCAAAAACAAATCGAAATTTATTGATAGTGAATTTGGTAAAAGAGAATTTTAAAAAGATTAAAAAAGTTATAAAAAAAGCCCTTTCTGTTTTTATAGAAAGGGCTTTTTTTTGTTGTGTAAAATTATTTTTTAGAAAGTTCTTTTGTAATTTTAGCAGACATATCTGCAAATATATTAGCATCTGTTTTATAATATTGTATTACACCTTTTTTGTCTATAATTAAGTTAGTAGGGTATTTCTGAATGCCAAATTCAGAAGCTAACCATTTACCCTTTTCTACCATATCATATCTAAAGGCATACCTTTGTAAAAAGCGAGTAATTCTTGTCTTATCATCTAAGGTAATTGCTATAAACTCTACGTTTTTACCCTTAAATTTAGCTTTAAGTTTATTAAGTTGAGAAATCTGTTTTTTACAAGGAATACAAGTGGTATACCAAAAGTTTAAAACGACTACTTTGTTGCTTAGGTTTTTGTTATTAATGTTTTTACCTTTAACAGTTCTTAAATTAAAATTAGGCATCTTAGAGCCTATTTTTCTAGCAGCAACTACCTTAACATCTTCTTTTTGTGTTCGTCTACCAGAATTAAAATCTTTTAACTCTTCTTCTGTTTTAATACTGTACTCATCTAAATTAAATACTTCTGCAGGTAATTTTTTGTATTCAATTTTTTCAGCAATCACAGTATAACCACCTAAATATTTATCATCCCCTCCGTATTGTAGTAAAAATCCATCAGCACTAAAATGTTTAGAGTATCTAATACCAAATTTCTTAGTAGTGTACACGTTTTTTTTAGAACTTGGTCTTGAGTAAATGTCGCAAATAACACCAGCTACATTTTGTTCTAAGCCTTTTAAAAGTGTTGTTTTTGTTGCCCCTACTTTTAAATCTTCAGAAATTAAAATCTTCTTAGTACTGTATTTATAAGTAGAATATGTTTTTCTTGCATTATAGTCAATAAATACAATACTCTCATTACCTATTTTGGTTGTAAACGTTTTTTCAATTAATTGATTGTTATTAAAAGAAACAATAATTTTCTTTTTAAACCTAGTAGATAGTTTTTGATTTTCACTTAAAGGCTTGTCATATTTAATTTTGTAGGTAATAACAACGTCTTTGGTTAGTTTTTTAGCTTTTGGATATTTCCACTGAGAAAATATGTTGAAGGATAAAAAAAGAAGTAGTTGGAGGATGAATTTAGTGTATTTCAAAATCAATTTTTTATAAATTAAACATAAAAATAATAAACTTTATAACTTTTTGAAAACTATGTTAAAGGTTTTTCAAAAGGTCTAATATCTACAGATACCTGCATGGTGTTTTTACCAGAACCGTAAATAACTCCTTTTAAAGGAGGTACATCATAATAATCTCTACCATAAGCTGTAATTATATGTTGGTTTTTGGGTATTTGATTATTTGTAGGATCAAAATCTACCCATCCGAAATTTGGTATGTACACAGAAAACCAAGCATGAGAAGCATCTGTACCAATTAATTTTTCTTTACCAGGAGGCGGCAGTGTTTCTATGTAGCCACTTACATATCTTGCAGGTAAACCAACGGCTCTAAGACAAGCAATTGCTACTTGTGCAAAATCTTGACAAACTCCTTTTTTTGCTTTCATTACTTTGTCAATAGGAGTAGCAACGTTACTAAAACCAGAATCGAATTTAAAGTCTGTAAAAATACGTTTCATTAACTCATTAGTAGCCTCAAAAACAGAACGGTCTTTTTTAAAAGAAGCTTTGGCATATTCTTTAAAAATAGGAGCAATGTTTTTAATAAACATAGAGTCTAATAAAAATTGCTTTGCATCAATAATTTCAGGAGTAATTTTAGTTAGTTCTAAAAGACTCTTTTCTAAAGACATTTCTTTACATATTTCAGAAGTCAAAGGGTCTTCTTGTAGTTTGTAATCTCGTTTTACTTTACTTTTAGCAGTAACTGTTAACTCTTTTAATTGTTTTTCTATAGAAAAATGAGCAACAGTGTTTCCAAAGAAATCAATGTTTTCTTTAAAAGTAGTTGGTTTAGGTGTAATTTCTAGTTGATAATCTAATAACTCTTGTCCTTTAAAATTTCGTGGTTTTAAATTAGCAAGGTTTTGGCAATAACTAATGCTATTATTGTATTTATAACTAGTCGTATGAATTACAGATAATATCATTTTACAAAATATGGTTTTGGTTGATTAATTGTATTTGTTCGTCAGAATGATTAAAATACATATCTGATACAGCCATTGAAGTTTCAAAAATTAAATCACTTAATAGTGCTAGTAATTCATCTAGTTCTGATCTAGTAACAGAATTTTCATCAACTTTAATTAAAGCAGCGCTATTTGCATTTTTAATAAGTTCACAAGCTTTTAGTATAGATTTTTGTGCACCAGTAAGATCACTGCCATTAGTTCTTTTAGGTAGTTTAAAAATGTCTTTTTTAATACGGTTTAATTGATATTTTAAAGATCTAGAATAACAATCGTCTAATAAAATTAGTTTTACTACATTTTCTATATCTAAATAAGATCTAAAACTATATCTATAAATATTTAAACTTTCATGGCTGTTTAATAAAGCTTCTAAAATTTCATATTCTACTTCGTCGTTATTAGAAATACTTAATAAAGCTCTTGTTTTATCTATGGTCATGGTAGCTAGCTCCATTTGTAAACCAATAAAATAAAGTAATAAACCTTGGTCTACTAAAATACTTTCTTCTATTAAACCAATAAAAGCTATTAACTTAGTAATTACATTGTCTAATAATTTTGTGATTTTTTGAATGTTTTGATGATCTTTTTCATCAAACTCTTGCCATAGTTTTTGTAGCATGTCATAAACACGCCACATATCTCTAGACCAAAGATTTCTTAAAGAATAATATGAGTTTTTAAAAGAATTTAAAGCGTGAGCTAAACTACCTACTTGTGTTTCATCAAAAAGAACAATAGCAATTTCTTTTAAAGGATTTTTTAAGGCTTCTTCTTTATTCTTTCCTGTAAATCCAGGGAAAATAGAGGTTAAATGTGTTATAGATTGGAACAAGATGTGCAAACTTTCTGAATCTGATTCTCTATTGGTAAATTCAGAATTTGCCATTTCGTTAAGTACCATTCTTACATATCTGGCTGTTGTTAAGGTTCTAGCTAAATATCTTCCAGACCAAAATAAATTTTCTGCAGTGTTACTAGGTATGTTTCCTATTCCAGAAAAACTATTAGAAGTCGCATGGTTCCAATGGTATCTTTGATATTTTTTAGAACTACCAGAAGCGTTACCGGTAATCCAAAAGTCTTTACTCGTACCTCCTTTTTGGTTAGAAACTCTTAAATCTTCTCTTTCTGCAGCTACTCTTACCAATCCACCAGGCATAATGCTGTAAGAATTATCTTTGGCTACTGCAAAAGTTCTACACATTACCTTTCTAGGTTCTAAATTCTTTTTTGTAAAGTTTGGGGCGGTAGAAAACGAAATTTTTTCTTGTGCAACATACTTGTATGGTTTTGCTAAAATTTCTTTTTTTAGAGTCTCTATTTCGTCATCACTTAAAAATTCGCAGAAATAAATATGCTCTCTATGTGTATTATCAATAGGTTTTACAACAAATTTTTTAATGTTTTCTAAAACAAATTTTAATTCTTTTTCTTGTCCGCACCACCAAGAAGCAATTTGTGGTAAAATTAAATCTTCTTTTAAGAAGTATCTACAAACAGAGTTCATAAACGGAATTAACCCTGGGTTTTCTAAAACGCCACTTCCAATAGGGTTCATAATTGCCACATTTTCTGCCCTAACTACATTTAGTAACCCTGCAACACCTAAATAAGAATTTCCGTTTAATTCTAAAGGATCTGTAAAAGTGTCATCTACACGTCTGTAAATAACATCTACTTGAATCAAACCTTTCAATGTTTTTAACCATACTTTGTTTTCTCTAACGACTAAGTCGTTTCCTTTTACTAAAGGATATCCTAAGAAAGAAGAAAGATAAGAATGCTCAAAATAGGTTTCATTATGCGGTCCTGGTGATAGTATAACAATAGTCGGGTTTTCTTTATTTGTAATAGCAGAATTTACAAGTAAATTATTAAAATCGCGTAAAAAATTAAAAGGGTGTTGTATGTTAATTCCCTTAAAAAAATCGGGCACAACTTTTTGTATAGAAAATCTGTTTTCTAAAGCATACCCAATACCAGATGGTGCTTGAGTTCTGTCGTTAACTACCCACATTCTACCATCAGGTCCTCTTGCTAAGTCGGCAGAATGTATTAATAATTGTTGTGCTGTTTTGTATTGTATGTGGTGACAAGGTCTTAAAAAACCACGATGAGCAAAAATAATTTCAGAAGGTACAATACCGTTTTTTATAAGTTCTTGATCTCCATAAATATCTTTTAAAACCAAATCTAAAAGATGTGCACGTTGCTGCAAACCTTTTTCTAAATCTTTCCACTCATCATCATTAATAACAAAAGGAATAATATTTAAATTCCAAGGTCTATTTAACCCATCTGGGTCATTGTAAACATTATAGGTTACACCGTTTTCGGATAATAACCAATCTAAATCTTCTTGTCTTTTATTAGCTTCGTCAATTCCTAAATTAGAAAAATTTGTTAATAATTTTTCCCAATTCGGATTGATTTTCATGTCTGCTTTTAAAACTTCGTCATAATTTTTAAAGCCTTTAAAATAATCACTAAAAAAAGGAATAATATTTTTTTTCACTGGTATGTCTTATTTTTTGAAACGCAAATCTAAGGTATTTGGGTATTCTGGGTTCACAGGAATCTCTTTAAATCTAAATTTTTTAGAACTTCCTTGCTTTTCTACCGTTCTTTCAGTTTCTTTTTCAGAATTTTTCTCTTTTTTCTTTTCTTTTTCTGGTGATATTTCTCCTTGTGTATGTCCAAAGTTCCAAAAACGATTAATTCTTCGAGATTCTGCTTCAAAACTATTTACAGGGTATGTTTCGTAAGATCTACCTCCTGGATGCGCAACAAAGTAAGTACAACCACCTATAGAACGTTTGTTCCAAGTATCTACAATATCAAAAACAAGAGGAGTATCTACACCAATTGTAGGGTGTAAAGCAGAGTAAGGATTCCAAGCTTTATAACGTATACCCGCTACATATTCTCCATGAACACCTGTGTTTTTAAGCTGTACTTTTACACCATTACATGTTAAAGTATATCTTTCTTCTGTAAAATCAGAAACTTTTACTTGCAATCTTTCTAAAGAAGAATCTACATATCTTGCAGTTCCTCCACCAGTCATTTCTTCCCCTAATACATTCCAAGGTTCTATACCTGCGCGTAATTCTAAATGTATGTTATTAATATCTACCATACCATACAAAGGAAAACGAAATTCAAAAAACGGATCAAACCAATCTTCTTTAAATTTATAACCTGCTTTATTTAGTTGGCTAACAATGTCTTTAATGTCTTCTCTTACAAAATGCTCAATCAAAAATTTATCATGTAATTCTGTACCCCATCTTACTAAATTGTGTTCGTAAGGTTTTTTCCAAAACCAAGAAACTAAGGTTCTTACTAATAAATTTTGCATTAAACTCATTTGTGCATGAGGTGGCATATCAAAACCTCTCAGTTCTAAAATACCTAACCTCCCTGATGAAGAGTCTGGAGAGTATAATTTATCAATACAGAATTCAGCTCTATGCGTATTTCCTGTTAAATCGGTTAATAAATGTCTAAATAATCTATCTGTTAACCAAAAAGGAACTTCACCGTCTTTAGGTATTTGACTAAAAGCAATTTCTAGTTCATACAAACTATCATGTCTAGCTTCATCAACTCTTGGAGCTTGACTTGTTGGACCAATAAAAGAGCCAGAAAATAAATAAGATAACCCAGGGTGATGCTGCCAAAAAGTAAGTAGACTTCTTAACAAGCTAGGTTTACGCAATAGCGGACTGTCTTTTGGAGAAACCCCACCTAAAGTAACATGGTTTCCTCCACCAGTTCCTGTATGCTTACCATCTAGCATAAATTTTTCGGTACCTAATCTGGCTTTTTTAGCTTCTTTATAAATAGTAAATGTAGTTTCTTTTAAGTCTTTCCAGCTTTTAGAAGGGTGCACGTTTACTTCAATTACTCCAGGATCTGGAGTAATTTTCATAGATTCTAAACGATTGTCGTGTGGTGGTCCGTAGCCCTCTAAAACTACAGGTATTTCTAATTGTCTTGCGGTAGCTTCAATAGAAGCTAACAAATCTAAATAATAAGCAGCGTCTTCTAAAGGAGGTAAAAATAAATGCAATCTACCATCTCTAACTTCAGAGCACAATGCAGTTCTTACAAAATAATTAGGAATGTTTTTTGGAACTCCATTTTCTATAAAATCTTTATAACGTTTAGATACTACCTGTCTAAAACTAGGTAAACGTTTCTTTTTAGAAAATAAATCGGGTTCGTAAATAGGAAAAAGTTCGTGTTCTGGTTTTTGTTGTAAAGAGTTTAGTGGCAAACGCAAACCTACAGGAGAGTTTCCTGGAGTTAAATAGATGTGATTTCTTCTAAACGTCCATTCGCTGCTAAACCATTTTCCTTCTGTTTTATTTAAAGGAAGCACATAACCTACAGGTTCTGAAACTCCGTTTTCTAAAATTTCTGTAATTTTTTGTTGTGCTAAAGAAGCATCTTTGTCTTCTTTTGGGTTGTAATCAATAGGCATATTACCTTGTTCATACATCAATAAAAAAGCATCTTCAAATGTTGGTTTTATATGATTTGATGTTACTCCTAAATATTGCGTTAGGGTTTCTAAAAATAAAATAGCAGCATTGTCAGGAATTTGAGTTTTTGGACCAATTGCAGCTAATAAATTTGGGTTAAACCATATTTTTCTACCATCTTTTCGCCAACATAATTCTATAGACCATCTAGGTAAAGGTTCTCCTGGATACCATTTTCCTTGTGCGTGATGTAAAAATCCACCTTCTGTAAAATTATCTAAAAAACGTTTGGATAAATCTGCTGCTAATTTTCGTTTGTGTGCTCCATCTGCAGCAGTATTCCATTGTTCGCTTTCCATGTCATCAATAGAAACAAAAGTAGGTTCGCCCCCCATTGTTAAACGAACATCATTTTTTTGCAATTCTTTTTCTACTTTATTACCTAGCTTATCAATAGCTTTCCATTGATCATCAGTATATGGTTTGGTAACCCTTGGCGATTCTAAAATTCTTTTTACGGAGTTTTCAAATTCAAAAGTTGTTTCACAAATATCAGACAAACCATACACAGGAGCTGCACTTTCAAAAGAAGGTGTGCAAGCTAAAGGAATGTGTCCTTCGCCAGCTAATAAACCAGAGGTAGCATCAAAACCAATCCAACCAGCACCAGGTAAATATACCTCTGCCCAAGCATGTAAATCTGTAAAATCTTCGGCAGGACCAGAAGGACCGTCTAAAGATTGTTCGTCTGATTTTAATTGAACCAAATACCCAGATACAAAACGTGCTCCGAAACCTAGATGACGTAAAGCTTGCACAAATAACCATGCATAATCTCTACAAGAACCATTTTTTTGACCGAGTGTTTCTTCACAACTCTGAACACCTGGTTCCATTCTAATATTGTAATTTAAATACTCATAAATTTTTCTGTTGATGTCTATTAGAAAGTAAATTGTTTTACGAGGTGTCATGTCTAAAGATTTTAAAAAATCTTTAAGTAACGGTCCGTTTTCAGTAACTTCTAAATAAGGTAAAAGCTCTTTTTTTATGGTGTCATTATATTCAAACGGAAACTCTTCTGCTGCTTCTTCAACAAAAAAATCAAACGGATTTATTGTTTTTAAATCAGCTATAATTTCTACATCAATAGAAAGCTCTTCTGTTTTTTCAGGAAAAACAACCCTTGCTAAATAATTTCCAAAAGGGTCTTGTTGCCAATTAAAAAAATGATTTTCAGGTTTAATTTTTAATGAATAAGATTCTATTGGAGTTCTAGAGTGAGGTGCAGGACGTAATCTAAAAATGTGAGGAGACAGTTTTACAGAACGATCGTATTTATATTTTGTTTTATGAGAAATTACAATTTTTAAAGCCATGGTACCTCTTT
>CALHCK010000082.1 GCA_937936695.1 uncultured Polaribacter sp. | reverse complement strand
AGGCTTAAATTTATCTACTGGTTTCCAGCTTTTAACAAGTGGTAAATGTTTTGTTTTTCTACGTCTTACTACCGCAGGTAATATAAGAGCAATTAAAAAGAAAATATGATCTGTACCTATCCAAATATGCCATATTCCTTGCTGTATCATTGCTCTAAAACCATTCCAGATAGAAACCTTTGTAAGATCAAGAGTATCTTTACGTTTATCTGAGGTGAAATATAAAGAAATGTTAGATTCGTTGTTAATTACCCCTGCCTTCCAATTGTATTCAATAACTAAAGACCCCCTATGATTTGCAGCTTTTTCAAAAGCTATATCATAAGTTATTTCCATTGCATCAGGAATAGTATCAATATTACCTAAATCAAAAAATAACTGAACATAATCTCCTAATCCCGTAGGAAGTATTTCAATACCCTTAAATAAGACAGGGTGTTTTCCATATTTAGAAATAAAATTAGAATGGTTTAATACGTATGATTTTAAGTCTTCATAATGTGGAAGTAAATTTTTTTTAGTATTTCCTTTTTTCGGAAGATTCCAGTTAAATATTTTATTTAAATCATCTGGTTGTATTTCAAAACGCCCTTCAATTCCATCATTTTCATACACCCTTAAAAAAATAAACCCTTGTTCAGGAGCATGAGCTTGTAGCATTAAAGGTGAAAAAAATAAAAGCGTAAATAAGAAATATAGAAGCGTTTTTTTCATTAAAAAAAAGGTTTTTATTTTAAATTGATGCTTAAAAAAGCGTATAAAAATTTTAAATTTGTCTTATAATTTATATCAAAATAACAACTTTATTTTAAATCTATCCTATTATTTATAGGTAAAAAGGATAAAAACAATAGTAAAAGCGAAAAAAAACAATTGAATTAAAGGGTTTTTTCGTCTTTTTTAAGTTTATAAAGGTTCTGTTTAAAAAAAGATATTGTGATTGATTAATTTATTGTTTTCTAGTTTTTTAATTGTTTTTGTTAATACATTTATAATTTTTTGTGTTAAAATCTATTCCTTTTTAAGGCTTAATTTTCCTCTTAAACTTAATTTAATTTAATAAAAAGTATTGTTGTTGTTTTTTTGCTAAATATAATCTCTAGGAAGATTATTTTTTCAATAACTTAGTAAAAAAAAACAAAAATAAAGTTTTGGATTTCTCTTGGACACAAAAACAAATAGAATTTAAGAAAGAGGTAATAGATTTTGCTAAAACAAATTTAGGTACAACTTATATTGAAGAAGATTATAATTGTAAGTTTTCTAAAAAAGATTGGAAAGCTTGTGCAGATTTTGGATTATTAGGTTTGTCTGTTCCTAAAAAGTATAGTAATCAAAAAGAAGAGGTAGATGTTTTATCTGCAATTTTGGCTATGGAAGCTTTGGGATATGGATGTAAAGATAATGGATTACCATTTGCAATGAATGCTCAAATGTGGACGGTACAAACGCCTATTGCTCATTTTGGTACAGAAGCACAAAAAGATAAGTTTTTACCAAAGCTTACTTCTGGTGAATGGATTGCAAGTCATGCACTTACAGAACCAGAGGCTGGTTCTGATGTTTTTAGTATGCAAACTACTGCTACAAAAACAGATGGAGGGTATATTTTAAACGGAAAGAAACATCTTATAACATTAGGGCCTATATGTGATTTTGCATTGGTGTTTGCAGTTACAAATCCTAAAGTAGGTAAATGGGGGCTTTCTGTTTTTTTGGTAGAAAAAGGTACAGAAGGTTTTACTGTAAGCCCGAATAAAGCAAAAATGGGATTGCGTACAGTGCCTATAGGAGATCTTACATTTACAGATTGTTTTGTAAAAGAAGAAAACAGATTAGGTGCAGAAGGAGCTGGTTGGAGTATCACAAATCATTCACTAGAGCTAGATAGATGTAGTGTGCATGCTAGTCAGGTAGGTGCTATGGAGCGTCAATTAGAACAATCTATAACATATGTTAAAAAACGCAAACAGTTTGGGAAATCGGTAGGGAGATTTCAGTCGGTTTCTAATAGAATTGCAGATATGAAACTTCGTTTAGAAACATCTAAATTGTTATTATATAAAGTTGCGTGGTTAAAAAGTCAAGGTAAACCAGCCATGTTAGAAGGGGCAATGCTAAAATTACAAATAAGCGAAAACTTTGTAAATTCTAGTATAGATGCTATAAGAAATCATGGTGGATATGGGTATTTGGTAGAAAATGAAGTAGAGAGAGATTTAAGGGATGCTGTTGGAGGTGTAATTTATGCAGGAACATCAGATATTCAAAGAAATATAATTTCACAAATAATAGGTTTGTAATGTCTATATATACATTAGTACATATTATAGAAAATGCGGCAAAGCAAAAACCTAATAAAGTTGCTTTTAAATACCTATCTCAAGTAATTACGTTTTTAGAGTTACACAAGAAATCAAGCCAATTGGCTTCGTATTTAATAAATGAAGGCATAAAAAAAGGAGATAGAGTAGGTATTTATATGAATAGAAGTTTAGAAACTTCTATTGCTGTTTACGGAATTTTAAAAGCAGGAGGTGTGTATGTGCCTTTAGACCCTTTTTCTCCAATTTCTCGTACAGAATTTGTAATAAAAGACTGTGGTATTAAGCATGTAATAAGTATACCTCAACAACATAGAAAACTTAAAAAACTCACAGAACTTTTAAATTTTATTTCTGTAGTAGGCCTTACAAATCCGTTAACAAACTGTAAAACTATTTCTTGGGAATCTATTTTTAATATAGATGTAGCAAATTATACAACTATTAATATTTTAGGGGATGACTTAGCTTACATTTTGTACACTTCAGGTTCTACAGGAACTCCTAAAGGAATTATGCATACTCATGCAAGTGGGCTTGCTTTTACAACATTAGTAGCGGATCTTTATAAAATGGAAAATGCGATATACGGAATGCATGCTCCTTTGCATTTTGATCCATCTGTACAAGGGTATTTTGCAGCTCCATACGCACTTGCTACAACAATTATAGTTTCAGATTCTCATACAAAAATGCCTGCAAGTTTGGCAGATTTAATAGTGAAAGAAAAGATAACCATTTGGTTTTCTGTTCCGTTAGCTTTAATTCAAATGTTAACAAGTGGTGTGTTAGAAAACAGAAACATGAGCTCTTTACAATGGGTTCTTTTTTCAGGAGAAGTATTTCCAACAAAGCATTTAAAAGCTTTAATGGAATTATGGAGTTTTGCAAAATTTAGCAATATATACGGCCCCACAGAAACCAATCAATGTACTTATTATCATTTAAAAACTCCTCCAGTAACTAACACTACGATTCCTATAGGTTATGTTTGGGGAAATACTGATTTTAAAATAATAGATACTGAAGATAAAGAAGTGAGTAAAGGTGCTATTGGAGAGCTTGTGATAAGAACAGCAACTATGATGAAAGGATATTGGAATGATCCTTTAAGAACTCAAGAGTCTTTTTATAAAGACGAAAATATTATAGGAGCTCCGCATATATATTACAGAACAGGAGATCAGGTAAAAGAAGATGAAAAAGGAAGATTGTTGTTTTTAGGAAGAAAAGATCATCAAATTAAAATAAGAGGTTATAGAGTTGAATTAGGAGAAATAGAAAACATACTTACTTCTTATCCAAATATAGAAGAAGCTGTTACGATAGTTGCTAATTTAGAAGAAACAGAACAAAAAATACTTGTTTCAGTAATTATGCCTTCTCAAAAAACAGCTATTGATATAGATGATTTAAAGAGTTTTTGTAAAAAGAAAATGCCCATATACGCTATACCTGATAAGATAGAAATACTTAAAGATTTTCCTAGAACAGCATCAGGAAAAATAAATCGTAAAGAGATAGAAAAACTTATAATAGAATAAAATGCAAGAGAAAATAATTAAATATATAGAAGAGTTGTCTAGCGAAGAGATTGATGAAAGTATTGAAGCAACAGAAGATCTTTTAGGTAGCGGCATTTTAGATTCATTAGGAATGATGAAATTGATTGCATTTTTAGAGGAAGAATTTTGTTGCAAAGTGCTTCCTGAAGAAATGGTTATAGAAAATTTTATGACCGTATTGCACATAACAGATTATTTAGAAACTAAACTAGTTGAGAAACAATAAAAAAGAATACAAAAAATGAATAATAACTACGAATCGTTAACAAAAGGACAATCATTACTATGGATAGGGCAGGAAATAAATCCTGAGTCTCCTGTATATAATATGGTTATGACTTATGACTTAAAGATTCCTATTGATGTTAATCATTTTGAAAAAGCTTTTGAAGAATTACTATATAGATATGATGCATTAAGATCTGTTTTTGTAGTAAAAGAAGGAGAACCTTTTCAATTATTTTTACAAGACCATAATTATACTCTTGAAATTGTTGATTTTTCTAATGAACAAGATCCGATAGCAGTTTATGAGGTTTGGAAAAAGGATAGAGTTGCTAAGAAATTTGACATCACAACTTGTTTGTTAGATAGTGTACTTATAAAACTAAGTACATCTCATTATGTTTGGTATATAAATCAACACCATCTTATAACAGATGCTTGGAGTAATGGAATTCTTTTTTCTGCTATTACTAATTTGTATCAAAAGTCTAAAAACGGAGAACCATTAAGAACTTTGGAAGTTTTTTCTTCTTATAAAGACTTTGTTAACAAACAAAAAATAAATACTAAAGCAAAAGAATATTGGAAAAATAAAATAAAAAACAGTCCGCCTGTACCTAGTTTATATAATAAGTCTGCTATTAATTTAGATACAAATTCTAATAGGTTGCATGTAAAATTAGGGTTTGAAAGGTCAAAAAAACTACGATTACTAGCTAATGAAAAAGGAGTTCGTGTTTGGACAGAACATTTATCTTTATATAATATATTTTTAACAACACTTTTTGCGTACTTATATAGAGTTAGTGGGCAAGAGCAATTAGTTATTGGTTCTCCAACGCATAATAGAACTTCAAAACAAACAAAAGAAACAGTTGGCTTTTTTGTTGAAATATTTCCTGTTTTTGCTACAATTGATAAAAATGAAACATTTTTGTCTTTATTGAAAAAAATTCAGATAGAAAGTAATTCTTTTCTGAAGTACGCAACATCAGGAGCTTCTAGTTCAGATTTACATAGGAGTTTTAACGTTTTGTTTAATTATATTAATGCGGATTATCCAGATTTTAATGGAACTCCAGTTGTTTCAGAGTGGATGCATTCTGGACATCATGATCCTAGACATCATATTCGTTTACATGTACATGATTTACATAATACAGGAGAAATTCAATTGTATTTTGATGTAAATAATCATGTATTTGATGCGCAAACACAAGCGCTTATTCCAGAGCATTTTATTGCATTATTAGATGCTTTTATAGATTTAAAAGACCAAGTAATAGAGCAACCTTCTCTTTTAACAACAAAAGAATTTAAACAAATAACAGATGTATTAAATAATGAAGAACTTGTTAATACATCGTACACAAATATTATAACACGTATAGAAGAACAGGTTGATAAAAGTGCTTTAGATAAAAGTATTGTGTTTAAACAAGAAGTACTTTTATATAAAGAACTAAACAGAAAAGTAAATCAACTGGCTCATTATTTACTTGCTCAAAATATAGGTATAGGGTCTCAAGTTGCAATATGTCTTAAACGTTCTTCAGAATATATTATTACAGTTTTGGCTGTTCTTAAAACGGGAGCTACTTATATACCAATTCCGCATAATTATCCTAAAGATAGGGTTACATATATATTAGAAGATAGTAAAGCTTCACTTTTTATAGGGCATGAAGAAAAACAGCTTATAGATTATAAAGAACTTTCTATTAGAAAGCTAGCTATAGACGAATTATTAAATGAAGTTACAGATGGGTATGCAACTACAAATCCATTAATAAATATAGCACAACAAACAACAGCTTTTATAATTTATACGTCAGGATCAACAGGAAACCCAAAAGGTGTAAAAATTACACATGAAGCATTAGCAAACTATATAAATTGGACAAAAGAGGCATATATTGATAAGCATGCTATAGAGCAACCTAATATTCCGTTGTTTACAACTGTAGGTTTTGATATTACTGCAAATGCTGTATTTCTTCCATTAATTTGTGGTGGAGTTATTCATGTATATCAAGAAGATAACACAGAGGTAGATCTTTCTATTTTAGATGTAATAGAAGACAATACGATTGATTTTATAAAATTAACCCCAGCGCATTTAAACTTTTTAAAAGGGCTAGACCTTTCAAATAGTAATATTAAGGTGATGGCGGTAACAGGTGATGAATTTAAAACAGAATTAGGTCTTTATATTTTTAACGCCTTTAAAGGTAAAGTTAAATTATATAATGAATATGGACCTTCTGAGGCTACGATAGGTTGTATTTATCACGAATTTAATCCCGATAAAGATAAATTACCTGGAGTTCCTATTGGATTACCTATAGATAATATGCAGGCTTATATTTTAGATAAATATTTAAACCCAGTTCCTCAAGGGGTTGTAGGAGAATTGTATTTAGGAGGTTTGGGACTTTCTAGTGGATATTGGGACAGACAAGATCTTACAGATGCTAAATTTATAGAAAACCCTTTTCTAACTGGTTCAAAAATATATAGAACAGAAGATTTAGTTCGATTGAATTCTCAGGGAATTTTAGAATTTTTGGGTAGAACAGATTTTCAGGTAAAAATTAATGGACATAGAATAGAGTTAGGAGAAATTGAAGCCAATATACTTTCTTACAAAACAATTAAAAACTGTGCTGTAATAGTTATAGAAAATGAAGAAGGCTTAAAAAGTTTAGCCGCTTATTTTTCTTCTCCTATGCCTGTAGATTTAAAAGAATTAAGAGCGTTTATTAGCCAGAAACTACCAAGATATATGGTTCCTGTGCAGTATAAACAGTTAGAAAACATTCCGCTGTCTGCTAATGGAAAAATAGATAGAAAAATATTAAAAAGCATAAACACAGTATTGGTAGAAACTACCTTAGAATACGTAGCTCCAAGAAATGAAATAGAACAAGAAATAACTGATATATGGTGTGCTGTATTTAATAAAACTAAAATAGGAGTACATGATCATTTTATTGAGTTGGGAGGAGAATCTTTAATGGCTATTCAGATAACCACCAGGATTAATGAAACTTTTGAATTAAAAACACCACTTAATAAGATATTTGAACTGCAAACTATTGCAAATATATCGGCATATTTAGAAGAGGTAATCACAAAAATATTAAACGAATAAGTTGTAAATAATTGTATTTACAAGTAAAAATATTATGGATATCATTATATCAAAAAGGTTAAAATCATTCACTACAAAAGCAATCATTCTTGTTATGAGCTTTTTGTATACGCTAGGTCCTGCGCATACAGAAGTAAATACATTTTTGCATACAATAGTGCATGCTTTAGAAAAGCCAGATGTAATGCTTTCTCATTCTAAATCAATAAAAAAGAGTAATCATGCCCATAATAAAGGGTATTCTTATGTAAAATTACAGCACGATCATAAAATAATAGAACTTGTAAATTCAATATTAGAAGGAACAACCAATCAAGAAAATAGATCTCCAGAAAAAGAAGCTGTAGTTTATAAAATAGACAAGCACACAAAATTAATAGAAAGTCTAACGTATAAAGAACAAGAAACTTTTTATTTAGAAACTAAAGCAATTTTTACAAAGATAGATGATAATTTATGCAGAGGTTTTTGTGAAAACATAAAAAAACCACCTCAAAATAAAAACTACATATAAATAAAATTATAAATCGATTTAAAGTAAAAAAATAAACAATTAATGTAGGTAAAATTACACCTATACTAGAATGTTATTGACAAAAAATAAAATAATGTTAAAAAATATATTAAACGTAGTATGCTTTTTATTTGCTGCTACAATGTTCGGTCATCAAATAAGCGGAACAGTAAAAGACAGTGAAACGGGATTGCCTTTAGAAGGAGTAGCAGTGTATAATAAAACATCAGGATTTTCAACAACTACAACCTTATCAGGGTATTATAAAGTAGCAGGTGTTTCTGAAGGAGACGTAATTTACTTTTATAATCTTGGTTATAAAACAGAAGAAATTACTATTACTAAAGACCAGTTAGATAAAACGGTAAACATATCTATGAATGAAAATCCGGTATCAATAGATCAAGTAGTACTTGTTTCTAAAATAAACACACTATCTAGTTTTGTGAATGTAGACGTTAAAAACACGCCAGTAAAATCTTCACAAGAAATCCTTAGAAAAGTACCAGGTTTAATAATAGGTCAACACGCTGGTGGAGGAAAAGCAGAACAACTGTTTTTAAGAGGTTTTGATATTGATCATGGTACCGATGTGGCTTTAAGTGTAGATGGATTACCTGTAAACATGCCTTCGCATGCACACGGACAAGGGTATGCTGACTTACACTTTGTAATTCCGGAAACTATAAATAATATTGATTTTGGTAAAGGACCGTATTATGCTGATAAAGGAAACTTTAATACTGCAGGATATGTAGAATTGAAAACAAAAAAACGTATTGATGAAAATTTAATTTCAATAGAATCAGGTCAGTTTAATACGCTTAGAGGAGTTAGTTTATTTAAATTATTAGATACTGAAAATAGTAGTGCTTACTTTGCATCGGAAGGAGTTTTAACAGATGGTTTTTTTGATGCATCACAGAACTTTAATCGTTTTAATGTATTAACAAGATATAATTATAACAATTATATAGATCAAGAGTTAACAGTATCATTATCTCATTTTCAAAGCAAGTGGGATGCTTCAGGACAAATTCCAACAAGAGCAGTTGAAAGCGGATTAATTGGTAGATTTGGTGCGTTAGATGATACTGAAGGAGGAGAAACTAGTAGGTCTAATTTATTAATTAATCATGTTAAAAAATTAGATGATAATCAACGTCTTAAATCGAATGCTTATATTTCTAAGTATGACTTTTTACTATATTCTAATTTTACTTTTTTCTTAGAAAGTTTAAACGGAGATCGTCCTAACGGATTTAATGATCAAATTAGACAAAGCGAAAGTAGAACTATTATTGGTGCAGATACAGATTACCAATATTCATTTGATATAGAAGAACATGATGTTCAATTTAAATTAAATGCAGGTCTTGGGTTTAGATATGATGATGTTAATGATGTAGAATTAGCGCGTTCTCAAAATCGTCGTGAAACATTAGATAGACTTTCTTTTGGAGATGTTGATGAGTTGAATGGTTTTGCTTATGCAAAAGCAACTATTAAAAAAAATAAATGGACTTTTAATCCTGGGGTGAGGTTAGACTATTTTAAATTTGGATATGATAACTTTTTAACACCAACCTTTGAAAATCGTACAGAAGATGAGGTTTTAGTGAGTCCTAAATTAAACATTATTCACTCTACAAGTAAAAACTTACAATTATTTGCTAAGGCTGGTTTTGGTTTTCATTCTAATGATACAAGAGTATTCTTTGATCCTAATTCTCCTGTAACTAAAGCGCTTCCTTCGGCATTTGGATTTGATTTAGGTACTATATATAAACCTATTGATAAATTAGTAATTAATGCAGCATTGTGGAGTTTAAATTCTGAACAAGAATTTGTATACGTTGGAGACGGTGGTGTTGTAGAACCTAGTGGAGAATCTCAGCGTTATGGTATTGATTTTGGTGCACGTTACCAATTTAATAAATGGTTATACGGAAACTTTGATATTAATTA
Organism: uncultured Polaribacter sp.; assembly: GCA_937936695.1. Lineage (GTDB taxonomy): Bacteria > Bacteroidota > Bacteroidia > Flavobacteriales > Flavobacteriaceae > Polaribacter. The sequence continues at coordinate 7,028 of CALHCK010000082.1, read as the reverse complement.
TACTGTAGCAAGAAGTGTTGATGAGCCTGATGGAAGTGATTTTATTCCGTTAGCACCAGACTTAACATCAACAGGAGGTTTATCAGTTAAAAATTTAGGTAAATTTTCAGGAAATATAAACTATAGATTGATTGATGATAGACCAGCAAATGAAGATAATTCAATTATAGCAGAAGGTTATTTTGTAACTGATTTAAACCTGAATTATAATTTCTATAAAAACTGGAATTTTGGTTTAATTATAGAAAATTTATTTGACACAGAGTGGAATGAAACTCAATTTGCTACAGAAACTTTTTTAGGGAATAATTTCCAAGGGTTTAGCGAAACAGAGGCTGTTGAAGATATTACGTTTACTCCAGGTACTCCATTTTCAGCAAGATTAAAAATTTCAGTTAATTTTTAAAAAACAGTTTAATAGTTAAGATAACAAATAAAAGTTTAGTTAAATAAATGACCGTAAAGACAAAAGATACTATTATTAAGAAAGGTTTTTTTATACGATCTGTAGAAAAAAAACTACTAGACCTTTTTAAAAAAGGGCAAATAAACGGTACTGTACATACTTGTATTGGACAAGAATTAACAGGTGTGTGTGCTGCAGAATTTCTTAATGATGATGATTATGTGTTGTCTAACCATAGAGGTCACGGTCATTTTTTAGCTAGAAATAAAGATTTAGTAGGTTTTTTTGCCGAAATAATGGGCAGAAAAGCAGGTGTTTGTGGGGGTATGGGAGGCAGTCAGCATTTTTTTACTAAAAATCATTTGTCTAATGGTATCCAGGGAGGAATGACTCCTATAGGAGTAGGTTTGGCACTTGCTAATAAAATAAAAAAGAATAACAAACTTGTAACTTGTTTTATAGGTGATGGTACCTTAGGGCAAGGAGTTATTTATGAGGCTTTTAATTTAGCAGCTGTATGGCAATTACCTATAGTTTTTGTGCTAGAAAACAACAAAATTGCACAATCTACTAATAGCCAACAAACTTTTGCAGGGGCTATTGAGCAAAGAGTAAAAGGTTTTGGATTAACCTATTTTAAATCTAATACTTGGTCTATAGATGATTTGTTGGCAACTTTTAAAGAAGCTACTACATTATCTAGAGATAAAAATCAAGCAACTTTTATAGAAATAGATACTTATCGTTTATTATCACATTCTAAAGGAGATGATAATAGAGATGAAAAAGAGATAAAAGAACATGAATTAAAAGATGTTTTAAACAAAGCTTTACAAGATAATAAAGAAGTTTATAATACATATATAAATGAAGTTTCTAAAGAAATAGACGATGCTGTAGCTGTGGCACTAGCGTCTCCTTATACAAATTATCAACTTAAAGAAAATAACATATACAAAACAGCTGTTTCTTACCAAAAACAACAACAGCAAAAAAGTGATAAAAGAATCAATCAATTAATACATGAGGCTTTAAAAACTCAATTTAAAAAAGAAGAAGCAAGTATTATGATTGGGGAAGATATTGAATACATGACACCTTGGTCTGCAAAACCTTACGGTGGAGCTTTTAAAGTATCTAATAATTTGAGTGAGCATTTTAAAAATGTAAAAAATACACCTATATCCGAAGCAGCTATTACAGGAGTAGGTACAGGTTTGGCTTTGGGTGATATGCAACCTATTGTTGAAATTATGTTTGGTGATTTTATGACGCTTACGTTTGATCAAATTTATAACCATGCCTGTAAGTTTTTTGGTATGTATAACGGGCAAGTATCTGTTCCTTTAGTTATTAGAACTCCAATGGGAGGTAAAAGAGGATATGGTCCAACACATAGTCAATCATTAGAAAAACACTTTTTAGGTATTACAGATTTGTCTATTGTAGTTTTAAATTACAGAGTATCTCCAGAAGATTTATACAAGGCAGTGTTTACTGAAAAAAATCCGACTTTAGTAATAGAAAACAAAGTGCTTTATACAAAAAAACTTCAACAAGATGTGTTGTTAGGTTATGGGGTGTATGTAAGTAATGAAAAATATCCAACAGTAAAAATTACTCCACAAAAAAGAAAACCAGACGTTACTATTTTATGTTACGGAGAGTTGTTAGAAGACGTAGAAAAAGCAATAGAATTGGCTTTTGAGGAAGAAGAAATTTTTTGCGAAATTATTTGTCCATCAAAAATTAACCCTATAAATATAGCACCTATATTAACATCTGTTACCGCAACGCAATGTTTATTAACAATAGAAGAAGGTACAAGTATAGCTTCATATAGTTCTGAGATTGCTGCGCAAATTATAGAAAATAATATACAGTTAAAGTCTTTTAACAGACTTGCAAATAATACAATTATACCAAGTTCTTATAAAGCAGAATTAGAAGTGCTACCTAATGAGAATTCAATTTTAAAGAAAATAAAAGAAACCTATTATGCAAAATAACATAACTCCTATTATTGTAAATAAAGAAGGTGTAAGTGATGCTTCTTATAAGGTTGTAGAACTTTATTCTAAAAGTGGTTCTTGGGTAAAAGAGGGAGATCTTATTCTTTGTTTTGAAACATCAAAAACAGCAATAGATATAGAGTCTCCAAAAGATGGTCATATTTTTTTTAATACTATAGAAAATGATGAAATTTCAATTGGTCAGGTAGTTGCTGTAATTTCTGATGATGAGAATTTTGCTTCTAAAGATTGGTTTGGAAATTTAAATGAAGAAAAAAAAGAGATTTCTAAGACTAGTAAATCTTCCGAAATAAAAATATCAAATTCAGCTCAAGAATTGATTGATAAAAATAATATTAATCTAAATGTTTTTGAAGATTATATGATGCTAACTAAGCAAGATGTAGAAAATTATTTGTTAAGTACCAGTGTTAAAAATTCTATAGATAATTTAAAAATTGATAAAAATCACATAGTTATTTTTGGTGGTGGAGGTCATGCAAAAATGTGTATAGAGCTTATTAATCAAACTAAAAAATATACTATTTTAGGTATTGTAGATGATAATTTACCGCTAGAAACAGAGGTGTTAGGTGTGCCTGTAATAGGAACTATTGCGTCTATAGATAAATTAAAAGATAATGGATTACAAAATATTATACTTGGGGTAGGTGGTGTTTTAACTAAAGAATTAAGAAAAAAAATATTTACTATTCTTAAAGAAAAAGAATTAAGTGTACCTAATATTATTCATCCTTCAGCTTCTGTTGAGGCTTCTGTAATAATGGGAGAGGGCTGCCAAATTATGCAAGGAGCCATTATAGGTAGTAATGTAAAATTAGGGAATAATTGTATTATTAATTCGGGTAGTATTATATCTCATGATACAGTAATAGAAGACAATGTTCATATAGCACCTGGGGCTATTATAGGTGGCGGAGTTACTGTTAAAGCAAATACAATAATAGGTATGGGGTGTACCGTTTTTCTTGGATTAACTATTGGTAAAAATGTAGTAATCCAAAATGGAATAAATGTTTTTACTAACATTAAAAATAACTCACATATTCAAAAAGATGTAATACAATAATAGGCTTAATTGTTTTAAACCTATTATTTTTTTTGCTATTTAGAAAGTAATTTTACAATCCATAATATCAAATAAATACCAATACCAACACCAGCGAATAAAACAGATAAAACAAAAATTATTCTAATATATTTTGCTTTTACATCTAATTTTCCGCTAAGCCATTCAGAAACTCCTAAAATCATAATTATAAATTTTTAAATAAATATACAATAAATTAAACACCTGTACTACCAAATCCGCCAGAGCCACGTTCGGTTTCATTTAAAACAGTTACTTCTTGCCAGTTAACACGCTCGTGTTTTGCAATAACTAATTGAGCAATTCTTTCTCCATCATTTACTATAAAATCTTGGTTAGATAAGTTTACTAAAATAACACCAATTTCACCTCTATAGTCTGCATCTATAGTACCCGGAGCGTTTAAAACAGTAATTCCTTTTTTAGCAGCTAAACCACTTCTAGGTCTTACTTGAGCTTCAAAACCAACAGGTAAAGCAATAAATAAGCCTGTTTTTATAATTGCTCTTTCTAAAGGTTTTAAAGTAATTGCAGACGCTATATTTGCTTTTAAATCCATTCCTGCTGCACCCGTTGTTTCATAATTAGGTGTTGCGTGTTTAGATTTGTTAATGATTTGTACATTCATAGTTATAAGTGTTAATTTTGAAACATTACAAATATAATAATTCATTAAAAGATAATAGTTTTATTACTTTTGAATTTTAAAACGAATAGTTAATGAGTGATCATAAAAAAATAGCAGTTTTAGGTGGTGGTAGTTGGGCAACTGCTATTGTAAAAATGTTAATAGAAAATATAGATACAATTGGTTGGTATATGAGAAATCAGCAAGCAATAGATCATATTAAAGAAAATGAACACAACCCTAATTATTTAAGTTCTGCAGAACTTAATATACATCAATTAGACTTATCTAGTGATATTGATTATACCGTAAAAAATTATGATATTTTAATTTTTGCAATTCCTTCTGCATTTTTAATTAGCGAACTAGAAAAAATTACAATTCCGTTAGAAAACAAAATCATATTTTCTGCAATAAAAGGTATTGTGCCAGAAACAGGTTTAATAATAGGAGAGCATTTTCATAAAATACATAATATTCCGTTTAAAAATATTGGTGTAATTACAGGGCCTTGTCACGCAGAAGAGGTTGCTATGGAGCGTCTATCGTACTTAACAATTGCTTGTCAAGATGAAGAAAAAGCAAGATTTATAAGTAAATCTTTACAAAGTTGGTATATAAAAACCAAAATTTCTGATGATATTATTGGTACAGAATATGCTGCAATGCTAAAAAATATTTATGCTATTGCTGCTGGTATGGCACATGGTTTAGGTTATGGAGATAATTTTCAGGCAGTGTTAATGAGTAACGCTATTAGAGAGATGAAACGTTTTATAAAAAAAGTGCATAAAATGAAACGTAACATTAATAATTCTGCCTATTTAGGCGATTTATTAGTTACGGGGTATTCTTTATTTAGCAGAAATAGACAGTTTGGAAACATGGTAGGTAAAGGATATACTGTAAGGTCTGCTCAAATAGAAATGAGCATGATTGCAGAAGGGTATTACGCTACAAAAAGTGCTTATAAGTTAAAAAACGAAAACGGAGCTAATACACCCATTATTAATACTGTTTATAATGTTTTGTATAAGAATAAAAGTCCTAAAAAAGAATTTAAAAAATTGTCTGATAAACTAGATTAAATGTTTAATTTTGAACATTAGTGTATTTTATTAAACAATTATAATGAAAACAATACAAGAAGTTGTAGAAAGCACCATCAGAAAAACTCCTTTTATAGAAGAAGCTTTAAATGAAAAACTAATAAATGTATCTTCTTTAGCAAGAATAATTTTACCAGAAGTATCTGCTGTTTTAAAAAAAGATGTAAAAGTAGGTGCTGTTATGATGGCAATTAATAGGCTTTCACCTGCAAACGAGTTAAGGATTAGAAAAAATATTAAAAAACTTGCTTTAGATCTTGGAAATGTAATTGTAAGATCTGATTTATGTGATTTTACATTTAAAAATACGCCTTCTTTATTAAGAGAAATTGCAAAGATTTTAACTAAATCGTCAGAAAATGCAGATTATTTTTTAACGGTTTCTCAAGGTATTTTTGAAACTAATATTGTTACCAGTAAAAATTTAAGACCCTTTGTTGAGGAAATTTTTGAACAAGAAAGTTTAATAAATAGTGTTTTAGAACTAGCGTCTATAACCATAAAATTACCAAAGGAAAACTTAGAGCAATCTGGTATTTATTACTTTATTTTAAAACAATTAGCTTGGGCAGACATACCATTGCAAGAAATAATTTCTACTACTAATGAAATGACAATTGTGGTAAAAGAAAGAGATATTAATCAAACTTTTGCAATTTTAATGGACATGAAATTAAGTTAATTGTATGTCTAAAAACGACCCTTATGCGGCACTTAAAATAAAAGAATTTAATATTTTTTTATTTGTTAGGTTCTTATTAGTCTTTGGTTGGTCTATGCAGTTTATTATTATAGAATGGCAAGTATATTCTATAACAAAAGATCCGTTATCTTTAGGAATTGTAGGTTTAATGGAAATTATACCTGCGTTTACAATGGCTTTATTTGCGGGGCATATTGTAGATCAGAAAGAAAAAAGAGATTTATTTGCACTTTGTATTGCTGCTTTTTCTTTAATTAGTTTAGGGTTATTTTTGTTAACAACAGATGGTGTTGTAAAAAACTGGTCAACCAATACTATTTTGTATGCAATTTATGGTTTGGTATTTTTTGGCGGGTTTTTACGTTCTTTTTTCGGACCTACTATTTTTTCTTTAGTAGCGCTTTTAGTTCCTAAAAAAATATACCATAACGCTGCTACATGGAATACAAGTACATGGAAAACAGCTTCTGTTTTAGGTACCTTATCGGCAGGTTTTTTAATTGGATGGATGGGAGTAGCTAAAACTCTAGGTGTTGTTTTTGTTTTAGTGGCTTTTTCTTTAGTGGTTGTTTTTTTTATTAAAAAGAAACCTGTTTTAAATAATAAAATAGGAGAACCAATGGCAGAGAGTTTAAAGGCAGGTGTTTTATTTGTTTTTAAAAATAAGGCAATTTTAGGTGTTTTAACTTTAGATATGATTGCTGTTTTGTTTGGAGGAACTGTTGCTATTTTATCTGTTTTTGCACAAGATGTTTTAAAAGTTGGTCCCGAGGGTTTTGGAGTTTTAAATGCTGCTATTTCTATGGGTAGCATTGTTACTATGTTTATAACAACCTATATTCCTATCAATAAAAATACAGGTAAAAAAATGTTAATATCTGTGTTTGTTTTTGGCTTAAGTATTATTGTTTTTGGTTTGTCGTCTTTATTTTGGGTTAGTGTTTTGGCTCTTTTTATAAGTGGTGCGGCAGATGGTATTTCTATGGTAATTAGGCAAACAATTTTACAGTTAAAAACTCCAGATGATATGAGGGGTAGAGTGTCATCAGTAAATTCTAT
>CALHCK010000081.1 GCA_937936695.1 uncultured Polaribacter sp. | reverse complement strand
AAGTATTGCTCCAGAAACTAAAGAAGCTAATTTAGAGGATTATAAAAAAACAATTACAGAGTTTCAGGTTGCTGATTGGCATCATAAAAGTATGCTATTAGAAGTTACTTTTACAGATGGTAATAAATATGAATACTTTGGAGTAAGTAAAAAACTTTTCGGAAAATTTATAAACGCAAGATCTATGAATAATTTTGGTAAAAGAAATATTTTTAACTCTTTTACCTACAGAAAATCTATGAAAGCTTCTGTAGAGGTTTAAACGATTCTTTATTTATAAAACAAAAAGAGATTGCCGTTGGCAATCTCTTTTTGTTTTATAAATAGTAAATTCTATCATATATTTGTTTGACTATATAATTGATAGTAACGATCACATAATTATTCTATTTAAAAATATTACAAAGTTAAATTATGATTAAAAACTTTATTTTTACCTGCATTTCACTTTTTACTATTTTCACATATAGTCAACAAACAATTCGTTTAGATTTTAAACCAAAACTAAATACCAATTATGAATATATTACTCAATTTTTTGTAAACAACAATAATCATAATTTGAGTTCTAATGCTTCTGCTTCTCTTAATTTTCAGAAAAAAAAAGACGGTTATAAGGTATTACAGGAATTTACGAATGTTGAATTTAGTAAAAGGAATAAGCTTTTTTTCTTTTTAAATCAGAAAATAGATTCTACCAAAAATTATAAAATTCATATTCTTCAAAAATTTCTTACTCAAAAAAACAATTTCTTTCATATAGATAATAAAGGGAATTTAGTAAAAAATATACATTATCCTTTTTTAGAAAAAAATAATTACCTAAGACCTAGAGATAAAGAATTACTAAAAGAGTATACTAAAAATTTAAATTTTAATATACTTAATTTTTTCTCTCAAAAAACATTTAAAGTAAACGAACCGTTTGTTATAAGAGCTTCTGAGGCTTTTTTTTTAAACAATATAAACCAACTTACAGGAAAACTAATAGCTGTAATAGAAAACAAAGCTATTTTTAAATTACAAACAGAATTCTACACTCCTATTAGAAATAGAAGAAGGGAAATTACAGGTAAAGAATTAAATAAAATAGACGCTGTTTTAGTCATTAATAAATTAGATGGAATGCCTTTACAAATGAGAATGCTTTTTCATAACAAGAACACTACTCAATTAATATCGCAACATTTAAAAGGACAACCTCATATACAAATTAAAAACTTTACAAGTATAACTAACAGTAGTAATAACCATACTACTATTAAAACACCTAAATATTACAAAAAACCAAATAAGGACTCATTAAAAATAGCTTATAAAAAATTCTTTTTTAATTCAAAACCAACAATAGAAAAAGCTTTAAAAAACATAAATCCTTTTAAAATAAATAGTAGAAGAAATTGTGTAAAACTTAGTATTGACATTTCTTCTCATAAAAAATCTATTTTAGTTGATATTAAAAAAATTAAAGCGTATGATGCTTTTAAAAAATTATTATTTGAACAAGATATTTCTACAGAATTTCAACTTATAGATTACGAACATCCTATAGACATACCTTTAGGTTATGAATTATGCGATCTTCCTATTTCATATTTTGAAATAGACTCGGAATTATCAGCAATTTATGGAGATGTTAAGGAGATACCTATAACTCTAAAAAACAGTTTAAAACATGATATTTTAAACTGGAGTTCTAAGGAAGTTGAAATGAAAAATATGGGTTTTTATTCTTTTTACAACGCTAACAATAAAGAAATTCCTGTTTCTAATATTAAACTAAATAATTTCTCATCTAATATTAAAGAAAAAATACCTTTTTTAAAAACAGATTTTTCAGCTAAAAACTATTTTCTTTTTACTAATTTATTAGCTAGAGGTAATTCTAAGAGTTATCAACTCTATTTTAATGATGAAGTTAAATATATCAATAAAATAAAACTTAAAAATAAAATGAAAATCTCTAGATCTATTAAACTAAGTGTAGATATGCAATAGGATTATTTAAATGCATTAAGTACTTTTTGAATTAAAACTGGTTCTATTTTATATGATTTTATATCTTTTAAAACATAATCATAAGCTGTAAAACCATCATTATCTTTAATATTAGGATCTACTCCTTTACTTTTTATTAAATTAACTAACTCTATAAGCTCTTTAGCTACCTTTTTAGGGCTATAATTAGAATACGCACCTCTTCCAAACCCTAGGTATTTTTTTACATAAGGAGCTAGCGTATGTAAAATTGTTTCTTGTCTAGTATTTACCGTATTTATATCTAATCCTCTTTTTATTAATTGAGGTATTTTTTTTAATGAAACATTATTCATAAAATAATCATGTCTAAATTCTAGATCTACTAATGCTTGAGCTATGTTAGAATTGTCATTAAATCCAGTATTAATATCAACACCTTCTCTTAATAATACATCTACGGTATTTATCTGCTTATAAATAGCTGAATAAACAAATAGCCTAGGAGTATCATACGGAATATTTTTTTTTAATAAATACCCTATCATTTCATTATCACCTTTTAAAACAGCTTCCATCAATACAGTTTTCTTATCTCTACCAAAAGTAATTTTTTCAAGATTTAACCCCATATTTTCTGTTAACTTTAGCAACTCTAATGACCCATTGTTTATAATATATCTTAATTTATTATTTACAAGCTTCTTTCTTTTTTCTACATCTTTCTCAGACATAAAAAAATTTCTAACATAGTCTATATCTTCAAAAACAATAGCTTGGTTTAAATTTTTAGGATTTGGTACAAATCCTTTTTTTAATAAATGATTAATGGTTTTAGAATACTTCTCATATTTAGAATTTTTACTTCTAAATAAATCATAAATTACATTCTTAAAATTATTAGGTCCTATCTTATAACCTCCATCTATTAATTGTGCTCCATTTTCTAATAAAGAATCTATTTTCTCTATTTTATGAGATTGAATAGCACTATACAATTGTTTCTGAATATCATATGATGGTAAACCTTTATACGTAGCAACAAAATTATTTTTTTGCTTCTTAGTTAAATCACTTATTTTAAATCGTCCGTCCAATATCGGGTCTCCTATTTTTAACGTCTGGTAAATTGTATCATTAAAAACAAGAGCCAAAGACTCGTCTCTGTATTCTGTTGTATGTTTATCTAAGAGTAGAATACCGTCTGCATCTAACTGTATTACTACATCATAACCATTTCTTTTTCCTTTTACCTCTAAAGACTTAAAATCTAAAACATCTATTTTCAATGCTTTCCATGCATATTTAATTCTTTGAGATTTTAAATCATAAATCTTTAAATCACCTCTGTTATAGTCATTTTTCAGTAATACAATTTGATGATTTTCATCTGAATACGGATTTTTTGCTAGTCTAATTTTTGTTTGTGAGTATCCAAAAAACACTACGAATAAAAAAAATACAGTTATTATTTTCATTTATTATTTTTGTTAAAGCCCATAGATTTATGGGAACTTATTTCTGAATAATTATTTTAATGCATTAAGTACTTTTTGTACTGTTTCAGATTTTACTTTAAAATTATTAATATCTTTTAAAGCATAATCATAAGCCACATATCCTTTCTCATCTTTCAGATTTGTATTCACATCCTTAGATTTTATGAACTCTATAAAGCTAATTACCTCTTTTGCTTCTCTGATAGGATTGTATTGTTCATGATAAGCTGATCTATAGTTTAAAATATATTTTAACGATTTAGATACTTCATGTAAAATAGTACTACCTAATTTATTTTTAGAATTCACTTTTAAACCTCTATCTATTAATTTCGGAATTATTTTTAAAAACAACTCGTTATCAAAAAATTTACCTTTATTAGATAAGATAACTAATTGTTGCGCAATGTTAAAATTATCTTCTTTAGTTAGAGAATTAATATCAATATTATATTTTGCTATCAAAGTATCAAAAATTGTAATATCTATGTAAACAGAAAGGTTAACTAGTAAATTAGCGGCACCATAAGGGTATTTTTTAGATAAAAAATAATCCACCATATCTGCATGTCTTTCTTTAACCGCTTTAATTAATAAACTTTTTTTTCTTTTATTCGTTAAAATCAAATCTAAACCTTCTATCAGTTTAAATACTTTTAAAGATCCATTGTTAACTGAATTCCATGCATGTCTATTCAGCATTTTTTGTCTTTTCTCTATATTTTTTTCAGACATAAAAAAAGTCTTCATGTAGTCTAAATCTTCAAAAACAATAGCCTGATTTATATCTTTAGGTTTTGGCACAAAACCTCTTTTTAGTATATGCTTAATAATGTTGGAGTACTTTTTATATTTAGAATTTTTATCTTTAAAAAGTCTAAATATTACATTTTTATAATTAGTTGCTCCTCCTTTATAGCCTCCTTCTATTAATTGCGCTCCTTTTTCTAATGCTTCATCTATTTTTGCAGTATTACAACTAGTTATCCCTTTGTATAATTCTACTTGCAAATCATAAGAAGGTAGTTTTTTTAATGTACTAACAATTTTGTTTTTTTGCTTTTCTGTTAAATTCGTTATATCAAACCTTCCATTAAGTATTGGCGCTTTTATTTTATGTGTTTGATAAATAGTATCATTAAAAACAAAAGCTAAAATGTTATCATTATTATTTGTAGTGTATCTATCTAGTTTTACAATACCGTTTGCGTCTAACTGCAACGTAATATCGTATTGATTATCTTTTCTATTTACTAAAATCGATTTAAACTTAGTACTCTCAATTTTCAGTTTTCTCCAAGCATATTTTGTTTTTTTATCTTTAATACTATAATACTCATTATTATCTTTATCAAGCAAATCATTATTTAGCAATACGATTCCATGATTTTCATCTGAATACGGATTCTTTGCTAGTTTAATTTTTGTTTGAGAATTCCCAAAAAATGTAGCTAAAAGAAAAAAGAAGGGTAAAAATTTCATTTATTCTTTATTTACATTCAATATACATGTTCTCAAAAAGCAATCCTTTTTTCTTCAATTTACACAAAACCTCATCATTTTCTCCTGTAAAAGGTACGTATAAGTCTTTTAAATGTTTTAATTCTAAAAATTGATGTGGTACTTCTTTTAATTCAAAATCACCGATATAGAAAACTTCTAAGTTTTTATTTTCAAAAACAGCTACAGGTATTTCTGTAAATAAATTCTGAACTAAAATAAGCTCTTTTAAACTAGGTAAAATCAATGAAAATTTTGAAATTTTATTTCTTCTTACATTCAAACTTTTAAGATTCTTAAAACCTTCTAGTTCTTTTGGTAATTCTTTTAAATTATTATAAGAAAGATTTAAAGATTCGCAACTATTTAAAATTTGAATACCTGAAGAAAACTTATCGATACTCATAAACGATAAATCTATATATTTAGAGCCTGCTATGTTCTTATAATCTTTTATTGAAAGAGAAAAGATAGGGTTAGAAGAAAGGTTTATATACGCAGGCGGGTTTCCTAAATCTGGAATACTGGTTAATTCATTCTTACTAAGATTTAAAGAATCTAATTGCTTGCATTCTTTTAATTTAAAGTCGTCATTACTTGATATAAAGTTATTACTAATATCAACTATTTTTAATTTTTTTTGATATTGAAATCCTTTTATTTTTTTTAACTGCGCTTTTCTAACTTTTAAGACCTCAATGTTTCTTGATTTAGAAATATCTAAGACTCCATATTTCATGTTTACACTTGATAAGTTTAGATACTTTAAATTTTCAGAAATACTTGTATAACCACCAGATATTTTAGTGTTTTCTAAATTTAAATAACGTAATTCATTAAAAAAATTAAATATTTCTAAACTCCCTTTTAAATATTTATTATTAGATAAATTAATATGTTTTAATTTCGATAAATTTCTAATTTCATTCGGAATTTCTTCTATATAATTATTAGATAAATCTAAAGATTCTAAATTAGACAATTCTAATATCTCTGGTGTAAATTCATTTAATCCTGCATCTAATTTTAAACTCTTTAAGCTTTTAAGTCTATAAAAAAATGGCAATACCTTTTTTATATAGCTCCCCCATTTTACATGAAGTGTTTTCAGTTTAGGCAAGCTAAATAAATTTCTAGAAATCTCCCTATATACATCAATTTTTAAAACTTCTAAGTTTTGTAAATAAACAATTGTATTAGGAATTTCACGAATATTAATGTCGGATAAATCTATTTCAGTAATAGTACAATCTTTTACAACAAGTCCTTTCCATTCAGAAAAATCATTATCAAACGACCATCCTATTTCATTAAGTTTTTTTGTATTTGTAGTAATAAGTTCTTGTAAAAACTCATTCTCATCTTCGTTTAAACAATTAACTCCTTGTATTTGTTGAATACAAAGTATTAAAATAAAAAATAATATTTTTTTCATGTATAAAAAAAGAGTTCTTAATTAAGAACTCTTTTATTTTATTAATTTAGTATTTTATTCTAAAGCACCTAAATAACGTTCTGCATCTAAAGCAGCCATACAACCTGTACCTGCTGCAGTAACTGCTTGCCTGTATTCTTTATCTTGTATATCTCCTGCAGCAAACACTCCTGGTAAGTTTGTTTTTGTAGATTTTCCTTTGGTAATTAAATAACCTGTTTCATCCATATCTAAA
>CALHCK010000080.1 GCA_937936695.1 uncultured Polaribacter sp. | reverse complement strand
AAGACAATGCTTAATCTAGAAATTTGGAATTATGCAAATACTGTTTTTAGTAGAAATCTTTTAATATACGCTGGTATTTCTTTTTTAGGTGGTTTAATTTTCGCACATTTTGTTTCAGGATTTTTAACATGGCAACCTATGGTTTTAGTTCTACTTTCTGTTATTGTTAGTGTTATTAAAACAGAAAGAGCTATTTCCGATAATTTTACAGAAGAAGGCAAAAAAATAAAAAAGAAATAGTTTTAATTAAACAAACTCTTACTTTTATCAAAAGTATAGCTTTGTATTCCTCCTATATCTAAAATGCTATGAAAAAAGAAATCTGTGCTAATAGAATCATTTTTTTTAGATATTAATTTATTTATTTTTTGGGGATAACTTTCTCTAAATTTATCTGAAAACCACACTAACATTGCAGGGTTTTTAGATGTAGAATGTTCTTGTGCATGTAACCACTTTCCTTCTTCTCCTAGGTTTTCTCCATGATCTGAAAGATATATTAAAATAGTTTTTTTAGTTGATTTTTTTAATTCTGATATTAACTGATTTAAAAAGAAATCTAAATACAATATGGTATTATCATAAGAATTAATAATATGAGAAGCTTTTAAAGAACCAACATATTTGCTATTAGTAACTGGTGTAAAGTTTAAAAAGCGTTCGTCAAACCTATTATTATAATACCAATGACTACCAATCATATGCATTGTTGTTATTTTATTTAGAGAAGTAATATTATTAATAGAAAAATAATCTAACAATTTTAAATCTTTTTCTTTTTTAAAACTTAAAACAGAATGAAACCTATCAATGATGGACACAGAGTCATTGGTATGCACTATTTCTTTATAACTCTTTTCTAAAGATTGATTTCCTATCCATTTTGTACAAAATCCTGCAGCATTTAATACACTATACAAACTTACAGCTTCTTTATAATTATTATCTAAAATTGATTTATTTGTTAAAATTTGAGGTACACTAATTGCTGTATAAGTTAAAGGTGTGTATACCTTATTAAAAGATAAAACATTTTTTTGGTTAGATAATAAAGGAGTAGTATTTCTTATGTATCCATTTAAAGATAAATGGTCAGCTCTTACAGACTCTCCTAAAACAAAAATTACATTTAAGTCTTTTTCTTCCGAAAATGGTGAGCCTCCAATTTTATTTAATTTTAATTTAGGTTTACTAAAGTAATTTACAAAACCAAAATAGACATTAAAAGGCAATCTTCTTTTAAAAGCTCCAAGTTTATAATTCTCTACTAAAAAAAAAGTTATAATTCCTATAATAGCAATTATAAAAGCAGGTGACTTTATACTGCTTTTTTTATCTTCTTTAAATTTTCTTAAAAAGAAAAACAAACAAAGCATTGAAAGAACAAGATAAAAGACATATTGTACACTAAAAACATCTATTGCAATATCTATATTAGCTTCTATAATTGCTTGTATCATACCTTCTCCAATAGTAATGTCTTGTGTATATACCCAAAAAGACATAGACACCAATATTAAAAATAAAACAGGAAACAGCACTTTAAAGACACTTTTAAACAAACTAAAAACGTATACAAAACCAAATACAGAAAACTGTAGAAGAATAAAATGAACAAAATAAACAAAGTAAGCTTTTAAATTACCATATGGAATATTTACATATGAAGCCATAGTAATAAACAATGCTATTAAGATATTTAATCCTAAATGAAATTTAATTTCTTGCTTTTTTAACCTGAATTTTTCCATTTAAAAAAGGGATATTTTTATTGATAAAAACAATAATTGGATATAAAATAAATAATTGAATTACTACTAAAATAAGTTTTTCTAACTCGTTAAATTCAAAAGATTTCGAACTCCAAAATAATACTAATAATAATTTAATTACAGTTAAGATTCTTAAATGTAAGACTAAAACAAGAAGCGTGTTTTTGCCAAAAAAATTTAATATTTTTATATGTCCTATTTTTTTAAAAAACAATATCCAAAAAGCTACTCCTAATAAAGCATTTGTTAAAAAAAAGATTTCGTTTCCATAAATGGATCTATACATATCTACTTTTGTTGAGAGATTTAAAGAAAGTATAGAATGAAGTACTAGCAAAGCTAGTAGTGCTAAAACTTCATATTTAATCTTATAATTTAAAATAATGTTTTTTAAATAAAATGCAATTGTATAAAAAAACAAAGAAACTAAAGTAACATCTATACTCCAAACAAAATGTACATTTAGCACCTTAGGCATTAAAAAACCAAGAATTACTAAAAATACGATTATTAATACCTGAAACAATTTTTGTTTAATTTTTTGAATAAATCCAAAAATTAAAAAAGTTAAAAATATAGAAGGTAAAAACCACATAGGCATTCCCCAATTCATATAAGTGGTATTTCCTTGTGCAAAAAAAATTCCAATAAAATTTTTAAAAACACTAGCTTCTACCTCACTAGATTCTCCATATTTTCTTCCTATAAAAAACCAAAATAAAAAAAGAAGAGTACTCCAACTAAAATAAGGAATTAAAATTTGTTGTGCTCTTTTTTTAACAATTAACGTTGTAATTTTTATTGGATGAAATAACCCACTTAAAAAAAAAAACAAAGGCATATGAAACCCATATATATAAGTTTCTAGAATCGGAAAATTATGTCCATAAACCACTAAAAATATCCCAAAACCTTTTACAACATCTACCCAATCTATTCTTTGTCTTTTTGCTAGTGCCATTTTCTTTATTTTAATAAAAATACAATAATTATTTTTTTTAAAAATCAGCGATAAATGAAAAAGATAAGTTTCTACCGGGTGAAGAAACTCCTGAGGCAAATTCTATATAATGTTGATCGAAAATATTATCTAATCTAGATTGTAATTTTATATTGTTATTAATTTTATAACTACCATTTATACCAAAAGTTATCCAACTTGGTGAGCCATAAAACTTATCTACATCATTTGTAGCATCTGGGTTGATAATTGGAGTTAAATCATGGTTATCTATGCCTTCAGTTATATTAAAGTCTTCAATATCTTTTTTACTATTAAAACGAATTACACTACCCAACTCAATTTTATCTTTCTTATAATTTAATTCAAATTGCCCAAACAAAGGAGGTATAGAAGAAAGCGGCTCTTCAGTATCATAGGTAGCACCTTTTGTATACGTTAAAAAACCTGTTGTACTAAAATTTGTATTTATTTTTCCTAAATAATTTAAGGTATACCCAAAGATATATGCACTTCCTTTATTCTGGTTAGATACCGCATTACCTAGCTCTCCATCAAATAATTGTTGCTGTATATTACCTTCATTATCTAACACAAAATCTCTTTGAATATAATTATCTAACAATGTGTAATATACATTAGCTCCTAACCTAAATTTTCTATTATTAAAAAATTTATTCAATCCTATTTCTGCATTGTAAGCAAACTCAGGGTTTACATGAATATTTGGTATAGTAACATTACCCGATTTTTCTCTAACTCTACCAACATCATCTATATTTGGAGATCTAAAACCAGAAGATATAACACTACTTAATTGCCAATTAGCACTTGGTCTATATACGTAACCCACAGTAGCTGTAATTGCAGAATTATCGGTTTTTATATTTGGATCTTCTAAAGTTATAAATGTCTGATCTATCCAATTGGCTTCTAAATGCGTATTTGTAAATCTGGCTCCTGTATTTAACGTAGATTTAGAGTTTAAATCTTGCCTGTAACCTACATAAGCCGCTGCACTAGTATAAGAACTTCCTCCGTCAGGATATCGAGATTGTACATTAAATTCATCAGAAAAACCACTAATAGCTCCATTTTCTATTTGAAGTGTTTTTCCAAAAGAATTAGATGTTACATCATTATGAGCCAATTCAAAACCATAAGAAAGTATTCTCTTTTTATTTTCGGTTAATGGCACAGAAAAATCTCCATTTATACTAAAAACATCAACTGTTTCTTCTCTGTAAGAACGATTTAAACTTTTGAATCTTCTTTGTACTCTACTTTCTTTAATATTTTGGTACGCCGCTGTTATGGTTCCGTTTTCAATCCAATTTTTATTAGGATTTATATCTAACTGAGAAGAAATTAACAACCTATTTTGTGGACCATAAAACCATTCTGCAAACTTTAAACTAGAAGGGTCTGCTGTATCTGTTAACTCCACTAATCTATCAAATCTTGGTATATTAGAAGAAGTAGAATACTGAAAATTAAATTTTAAATCTGTGTTATCAGTCAATGCAAAATTAAATTTCTGTAAAATGTCTGTTTGATTGTATCCTGTATTTCTTAATAAATTTGGATTTGAATTTTTAGTAGGATTTTCATTAAAGTTTCCATTTGAATTCTGTGAATAATAGAAAACTTTTCCAAAATCCTCAAATCCATGAGATCTATTTTTACCTGCATGTAAATCTCCAAAATCACTGTAAGAAACACTTGTAAATGACGCCCATTTTTTAAAACTTATTTCTGCTGAATAATTATTTGTTATTTCTTGATTTATACTTGAATATCTAGAAAAAAACTGACTTCTAATTTCTTTTTCTTGAGATATTCTTGGAGTTTTAGTATAAAAGTGAACAACCCCTCCTAAAGCATCTGAACCATAAATTACAGAAGAAGGCCCAAAAACTACCTCTGTTTTATCTAACAGATTTGGAGAAATACTAATAGAATTTTGTAAATGACCTTTTCTGTAAATAGCATTGTTCATTCTAACACCATCTACAACCAACAAAACTCTGTTAGATTCCATTCCTCTAATTACCGGACTACCTCCTCCAAATTGAGATTTTTGAACCTTAATACCTGGA
>CALHCK010000079.1 GCA_937936695.1 uncultured Polaribacter sp. | reverse complement strand
TTTTAAAGGTAGTTGCAAATGTATAAAAATATTTTAGTTTTAAAGTGAAAAAATAAATTTCAAACTCAATAAATAATTTCTACTTTTGTTGCAGCAAAAAAGCACAACTAAAAACACATAAATGTCTATAAATCAATTATCACCAAAATTATTTGCCTGTAGGCAAAGCGTTGTTTTGGCAGAAAAAATTGCGAAAGAGTACAATACAACTCTTGGAGAAGTAAAAACGACCTACTTTAGTGATGGCGAATTTCAGCCAGCTTTAGAAGAATCTGTAAGAGGAAGAAGAGTTTTTATTATAGGATCTACTTTTCCAAACGCAGATAATTTAATGGAAATGCTTTTAATGTTAGATGCAGCTAAAAGAGCTTCTGCAAGACACATTACAGCAGTTATGCCATACTTTGGTTGGGCAAGACAAGATAGAAAAGATCAACCAAGGGTTGCTATAGGTGCAAAATTGGTGGCTAACTTGTTACAATCTGCCGGAGCAACAAGAATTATGACAATGGATTTGCATGCAGATCAAATTCAGGGATTCTTTGAAAAACCAGTAGATCATTTATACGCGTCTACTATTTTTATGCCTTACATTAAGAGTTTAAAATTAGAAAACTTAACAATAGCCTCTCCAGACATGGGAGGGTCTAAAAGAGCATATGCATACTCTAAACATTTACAATCAGATGTGGTTGTTTGTTACAAACAAAGAGAAAAAGCCAATAAAATTGGTCATATGGAACTAATAGGTGATGTTAAAAATAAGAACGTTATTTTAACAGACGATATGATTGATACAGGAGGTACACTAGCAAGAGCAGCAGATTTAATGATGGAAAGAGGTGCTTTAAGTGTAAGAGCACTGTGTACACACCCAATACTTTCTGGACAAGCTTATGAAAGAATAGAAAAATCTGCACTAACAGAATTAATAACAACAGATACCATTCCGCTTAAAAAGCATATATCTAAAATAAAAGTGGTATCTTGCGCCCCATTATTTGCCGATGTTATGCATAAAGTGCAAGATAACACGTCAATTAGTGACCAATTTTTAATGTAAATAATTAATAAAAAAAGTAATGAAATCAATTACAATTAAAGGATCAAAAAGAGAAAGCGTAGGTAAAGTAGCAACTAAAGCCTTACGTAATGCTGGATTGGTTCCTTGCGTTATATACGGAGGAGAAACACCAATACATTTTTCAGCAGAAGAAAAAGCGTTTAAAAACTTGGTATATACTCCTAATGTGTATACTGCAAGTATTGATGTTGATGGACAAGCAATTCCTGTTATTTTACAAGATATTCAATTTCACCCAGTTACTGATAAAATTTTACACGTAGACTTCTATCAATTATTTGATGATAAAGAAGTAACTATGACTATTCCTGTAAAATTAACTGGTACATCTCCAGGGGTATTAAACGGAGGGGCTTTACGTTTTACAAACCGTAAGTTAAAAGTAAAAGCTTTACCAGCTAATTTACCAGATTTTATTTCTGCTGATATATCAGAATTAAAAATAGGTAGTAAGTTGGTATTAAAGTCTTTATCTAATGATGATTATACTTTTATGCACCCAGAAAATACAGTAGTTGCTCAAGTAAGAACTTCTCGTAATGCTGTAAAAGTAGCTGATGACGAAGAAGAAGTTGCAGCAGAATAAGCTTTATAACTTTATAATATATAAAAAGCGTTACAATTTATGTAGCGCTTTTTTTATTTTAAGTATTTTTATTGAATTAAAAGTAGTTAGTTAAATAGTATTCATGAAGAAATTTTTAATTGTAGGTTTAGGAAATATTGGTGATAAGTATGCTGATACTCGTCATAACATAGGGTTTAAAATAGTAGATGAAGTTGCAGAAGCGTATAATGCTAGTTTTGAAACTGAAAAATTAGGAGATATAGCAAGTTTTAAATTTAAAGGAAGAACATTTATTTTATTAAAGCCCAACACCTATATGAATTTAAGTGGTAAAGCTGTAAAATATTGGATGGATAAAGAGAAAATTTTACTTGAAAATATTTTAGTTGTTACAGATGATGTAAATATAGATTTTGGCACCATACGATTAAAGGCAAAAGGATCTGCAGGTGGTCATAACGGATTAAAAGATATACAAGAAAAACTAAATACTCAGCAGTATGCTAGATTTAGGTTTGGAGTTGGTGCAAATTATCCTAAAGGAAGACAAGTAGATTTTGTTTTAGGAGAATGGAATAAGGAAGAAACAAGTTTGTTAATAGAGCGTTTACCTACATCTGCAAAAGTAATTACATCTTTTGGTACAGCAGGTTTAGCAAATACAATGAACACATATAACGGTAAATAAAATTTAAAACTTTATTTAAAACAAAAAACATCTCATAATAATTATGAGATGTTTTATTATTTAACAGATGTTCTATAAAGATTAATTTTCACTAGCATACCATTCTGCAAAACTAGTATCTGTTTCTTGTAATTTTATAGAATGTAACTTGATATTATTAGGTAGTCTTTTCTTAATTTTTTTAGCAAAATCAATTACCATCATCTCACTAGTAGGCTGGTAGTCTACTAGGATTACATGATGTCCTCTATCTTTAAGTTCTTTAGCAAGTTCTATATGAGGTGTGTTTTTATTAAATACGGTAGCATGATCAAAAAGATCTACAATTTCCTCGTTTACAATTTTCTTTAAATCTCCAAAGTCAATTACCATCCCAAATTTAACATTTGTGTTGTCATCAATAGGTTTTCCAGAAACAGTTACAGATAATTTGTAAGAATGCCCGTGTACGTTTTTACACTTACCATCGTAGCCATATAAGGCATGTCCTGTTTCAAAATTAAACTGTTTGGTAATTCTAATTGTACTCATTTGTTAGTTTTATTAATTTTATCATTCTATAAAACGATAAGTTATTGCGTTATCTTCTGTTTCTAAATTTATTGTAAAAGTATACAATAACCAATGCTATTGCTAGTCCTAAGAATAAAAAATCTCCTCCCATTTTATGTTGTTTTTATTATTTTATTAAAAAATTATCTAATACGTCTGCAATTTTTCTGTTGTCAGATAATTGCGGAATTTTATTTTGTCCTCCAAATTTACCGATAGATTTCATGTATTCATGAAAACCACCTTTTTTAACTTTACTAATAATTAAAGGTCTTAACACTTTTCCTTCAATTAAATCTTGATAATAGATATTTTGTTGTTGCATTAACACATCAATTCTACTAGCAAAAGTTTCTAAGTCTTCCGGTTCATCTTCAAATTCTATAAACCATTCATGATAAGGTAATCCGTTTTCTGGATTTACTTGTGGTGCAACAGTAAATTCACTTATGTTAATGTTAGTATTTAAAATAGCATCATTTAAAGCCTTTTCTACTTCTTTACCAATAACATGTTCGCCAAAGGCAGAAATAAAGTGTTTAATACGTCCGGTAACCTTTATTCTATATGGTTTTATTGATGTAAACTCTACGGTGTCTCCTATGTTATATCCCCAAAGACCTGCAGTTGTATTTAAAATAATAACATAATTAATGCCAACTTGTACATCTTTTAAAGATATTCTAGTAGGGTTTTCGTTAAAAAACTCATTTGCTGGTATAAATTCATAGAAGATTCCAGAATCTAATTGTAATAACATTCCTTTTTCTTTTTGAGAATCTTGATATGCTATAAATCCTTCTGATGCAGGATACAATTCTATGTAATCTATTTTTTTTCCGATAAGAGCTTCAAATTTATTTTTGTAAGGCTCAAAATTAACACCTCCATAAATAAAGAAATTAAAATTAGGAAATAACTCTGATACAGTTTTGCCTGTTTTTTCAATTAGCTTTTCAAAATACATTTGCACCCAAGAAGGTATTCCACTAATAACAGACATGTTTTCGTTTACAGTTTCTTCTACAATAGCATTTACCTTAGTGTCCCAGTCTTCAATACAATTAGTTTCCCAACTAGGGAGCCTGTTTTTTAATAAATATTTAGGGACATAATGCGCAACAATTCCGCTTAGTCTACCTAATTTTACTCCGTTTTTATCATTTAAAACGGGGCTACCTTGTAAAAAAATCATTTTACCATCAACAAAACTTGCATCATTTTTTTCTACTATATAAAATAACAAGGCATTTCTTGCAGCTTTTATATGTGTTGGCATAGATTCTTTGGTAATGGGTATATATTTTGCCCCAGAAGTGGTACCTGAAGTTTTCGCAAAATACAGAGGTTTACCAATCCAAAGTACGTTAGATTCTCCGTTAACAACTCTGTCTACATAAGGTTTTAACCCTTCGTAATCTGTAACTTTTACCTGTTTTTTATAATCTTCGTAAGAGTTGATGTTACTAAAGTTATGGTCTTTACCAAAGGCAGTGTTTTTAGCAGTATCAATTAAGTTCCTAAAAACTTTTTCTTGAGTCTCATGAGGTTTATTTGCCCATTTAAACACTTTTTTTGTTGCAATTTTTGCAAAAGGAATTGCAAATAACGATTTAATACTCATTAGTTAAAATCTATAAAATTTGTTGGGTTTAGTGCATAACCACCACTCCAAAGTTCAAAATGTAAATGTGGTCCTGTAGAGAGCTCTCCAGAAGAACCTACAGTTGCTATTGCTTCTCCAGATTTAACAAAATCTCCTTGTGTTTTTAAAAGGTTTCCGTTGTGTTTGTATACAGACATGTAATTGTTTGTGTGTTTTACAATTAATACATAACCTGTGTCTGTTGTCCATCCAGAAAAAATAACAGTTCCGTCTGCTGTTGCTCTAACAGGGGTACCCGTTTTAGCTACAATATCTACAGCAAAGTGTTTAGAATCTGGATCAAATTGTTGAGATATAGAACCGTTTAATGGGCTAAAAAAAACTATTTTAATACCGTTGTTATTGTTGTTTTGCAAAGCGTATCGTGTAGCGCGATCTATTTTTTGCCTAAAAAGAGAGTCTTCTTTTGTTGCATTTAGTTTACTCTCATCAATAAAGTTTTGTTGTGTTTGATTTCTAATAGAATCTATTTTTTCAGGATTTAAATCTCCTGTTAAAACTGGTTTTATAGCGTTTGTAAAATTTTCTAAAAGTTTTAGTTTTAATTTTAAAGAGTCAGCTTCAAAACTTAATCTAACAGCATTTGCTTTAAGTTCAGAAGAAGAGTATCCTGGTATGTATTCTTTTAAAGGAGTAAAGGCTATTAGTAAAATAGTAGCACATATAAGTAAAATAGAAAAAACACCACCAAAAACAAATACCCTTAGCCTAGATAGTTTTAATGAAAAACGCTCTTCAAAAGTATTTTCATTTAAAACAACCAACCTATATTTGTCAATTAGTTTTTGTTTTATTTTCTTTTTTTTTATGGCCACAAAAAGTATTTGGTTTTTTACAAATATACATTTAAAAGTTAAAGATATATTTAGTTAATTTTAACGTTAAAGTAACTAAATTATTTTTTATAAAAATTCATTTCATCAATATATTGCCAAACTTTTTTAGATAAAAGTGGGCGCATGTTCTTTTTATTTTTAATTCCATTTCTAATCATTGTAGAAGATATTTGTACAATAGGTGCAGAAACGTTGTGTATTTTAGGATGATTTTTAAATTGATGATCAATAGATCCTTCTGCTATTCTTGGATACACATAAATGTGATGATGTTCTAAAATGGTTTCATAATTTTTCCATTTATGCAAGCTTTTTAAATTGTCTTCACCCATAATTAAACAAAATTCTTTGTTTGGGTACATATCTGTTATGTGCGCCAATGTATAAACTGTATAATTTGGTTGAGGTAATTTAAACTCTATATCAGATGGATTAATTTTAGAATAATTTTCAGTAGCTCTATATACAAGTTCTAATCTATGATGATTATCAAGTAATGAACTCTTTTTCTTAAAAGGGTTGTGAGGTGTAACCACCATCCATATTTCATCTAAATCAGAATATTCAACCATATGATTGGCAATAATAATATGCCCTATATGTATAGGGTTAAAAGTGCCAAAGTATAAACCAATTTTACTCATATTACAATGTTTAAAACCAAAGTAGTTTTACTTTTTTAAAAAATCGCTAACTAAAGTTTCTGTTTCTTTTAGAGCTATTTCTAAATTATAATTTTTTAT
>CALHCK010000078.1 GCA_937936695.1 uncultured Polaribacter sp. | reverse complement strand
AGCTTCTACTAAATCTTCGTCTTGGGTTGCTACCCCAACAGGACAACTATCTAAATTACATTCTCTTGCCTGTATACAACCTAAACTTAACATAAAACTACGTGCCATAGATACCGCATCTGCCCCAAGAGCAATTAGTTTTACAATATCAAAAGCATCAATAGCTTTACCAGAAGCTATTATTTTTATTTCTTTTTTAAGCTGATATTTTTGTAGTAATTTATTTACAAAAACCAAACCTTCTATTAATGGCGTACCAATGTAATTGGTAAATTCTAAAGGTGCAGAACCTGTACCTCCTTCTCCTCCATCTACAGCAATAAAATCTGGGTAATTATTAGCTTCAGAAAACGCTTTTATCATTGCTTCTATTTCTTGATTGTTACCTACACAAAATTTTATTCCTACAGGTTTACCTTCAGATAGTTTTCTAACTCTTTCTATAAAAGCTATCATTTCTTTATAATTAGAAAAAGCTGCATGACTTGGTGGAGAATCCACTTGTGTACCTGGTTCTACTGCTCTAATTTTTGCTATTTCTTCGGTATTTTTTTTAGCGGGTAAAATACCTCCATGCCCTGGCTTTGCTCCTTGAGAAAATTTAATTTCAATCATCTTTACCTCTGGACGCGTTGCATTTTCTTTAAAAATAGCATCGTCAAAAACACGTTTTCCGTCTACTGTTTTTCCTGCTCCAAAATAGCCTGTTCCTACCTGAAAAATTAAATCTCCTCCTTGTAAGTGATACGGAGATACTCCTCCTTCTCCTGTATTATGCGCAAAACCTCCCATTTTAGCACCTTGGTTTAATGCCATAATTGCGTTTTTGCTTAAAGAACCAAAAGACATTGCAGATATATTTATAATAGAACTGCTGTATTTTTGGGTACATTTACTAGAGCCTATTACCACTCTATCGCCGGTAACAGCATGGTGATCTTTTGGAAAAAGTGAGTGTTTTACAAATTCGTACCCCTTTGCATATACGTTGTGTTGTGTACCAAACGGTATGGTTTCTTTACTTAATTTAGATCGTTGGTAAACAATGCTTCTTTTTTCTCTGTTTATTGGTGTTCCGTTTAAATTATCTTCTATAAAATATTGTTGTATTTTTTCTCTTTCATCTTCAAACGCCCATCGTAAACGTGCTATTAACGGAAAACTTCTTAATAAGGAGTGTTTGGTTTGTAGGCTGTCGTAAATTGCTATTAGGGTTAGTATACCTACTATAGATACTAGTATAATTGTACCTGTTTGGGGTATAAAGTAAACTAAGAGTCCAAACAAAATAGTGGCTCCTATTAAAATGGATAAAATGGTATTTCTCATTGGTAATATGTCTTTTTATAACAATAGTAAAAGTACTATTTTCATTTAAAAATAATGCGTATTGTTGGCAAATATGTTGCGTTAGGGATTGTAACGGCATCCTTTTTTGAAGTATGAAAAAAAGATATAGTGTAAAGCCCGACCTAAAAGGTAACGCCATAATAATTACAGCATAAAAAAAACTCCAACTAAAATTGTTGGAGTTTTTAATATTTTGAAAATTCTAAAAATATTATTTTTTGAATTTTGCGTATTTGTTTTTAAATTTATCAATACGTCCTGCAGCATCAATAAGTTTAGATTTACCAGTGTAAAATGGGTGAGATGTTCTTGAAATCTCTAATTTTACTAAAGGATACTCAACACCATCAACTTCTAAAGTTTCTTTAGTGTCTACAGTAGAGCGAGTTAAAAATACATCTTCGTTAGACATGTCTTTAAATGCTACCATTCTATAATTTTCTGGATGAATTCCTTTTTTCATTTTGTAATATATTTAATACTTTAATGTTATGTTTGTATGAGTTAAGTTGGTAAGGCTTAAACTCTTTTCTAAATAGTTGTTATCTACTATTTTGAGGATGCAAATTTAACTTTATTTTTTAATTTACAAATAAATATTTTGTTTTTATTTGTCTTGATACTTACAATAGTTACTTTTACACTAACTTTTTAGATAAATATTGTGGTTTACCTGCTTTTTTGTCTGATAAATAATTTATTTAAATTTTTTAATAATGAAAAGCAGTACTTTATTTGTTACTTTTTTAACCTTATTTTTATTAATTACTTCTTGCTCTGATAAATATTCTTTTGTTTTAGAGCACAAAAAGCAAGTTACTCTTAACAATACCTTACAGGTTACTTTAAAAGAAACTGAAAATAAATCTGTAGACAAAGTTCAGTTTTTTATTAACGGAAAAGAAATTACTGCAAATAATACTACTGCCAACATTAATACCAAAGATTTAGGTGTGGGTATGTATAAACTGTCTGCATTAGTTTTTTATGGTGATAAAACAGCTAAGAAAAACAGTTTTTTTGAAGTTTTAGCAAATAAAAAACCTAAAGTGTACGGTTATAAAATTATTAATGAATACCCACATGATACAAAAGCGTATACGCAAGGACTAGAATATTATAATGGTTTTTTATATGAAACTACAGGTCGTAGAGGACAATCTACTTTACGTAAAGTTGCTATTAAAACAGGTGAAGTTTTACAAAAAGTTGCTATTGATAACAAATATTTTGGTGAAGGAATGACCATTTTTAACAATAAAATTTACTGGTTAACATGGCAATCTAAAAAAGGGTTTGTTTATAATTTAGATACTTTTAAACAGGAAAAAGAATTTACTTATAATAACAGTAAAGAAGGTTGGGGATTAACACACAACAATGCTAGCTTAATTAAGTCTGACGGTACAAATAAAATTTGGTTTTTAGACCCTGATACTTTAGAAGAAAAAAAATCTATAGCTGTGTATACTAACAAATATGCTATTAACAACTTAAATGAGTTAGAGCTTATTAATGGTAAAATTTACGCTAACAAATACCAACAAAATGCTATTGTTATTATAGATCCTAAAACGGGTATTGTAGAAGGTATTGCTAATTTAACTTCTTTAGAAAAAGAAATGAAAAAAACGCAACAATTAGTTGCTAGAGATGAGGTTTTAAATGGAATTGCTTTTGATGCCGAAAATAATCGTCTTTTTGTAACGGGTAAAAATTGGGGTAAATTATTTGAAATAGAATTGGTTGCTAAGCAATAATCTATCAAATAAAAAGTTCTATTTTTAGGGATTAAAACAAAGATTCTGTTTACAATACAACTAGATCTAAATAACAAATATGAAATATTTTATTGCCTTTTTAATTTGTACAGCTTTAATTACTGTTAGTTCTTGTAGAAAAGATTTTACTACATCGCTTAGTACTGGTAATTTAGAGTTTTCTGTAGATACGCTTTTTTTAGATACTATTTTTACAAACATTAGCTCATCTACATACACTTTAAAGGTTTATAACAGAAGCAATAAAAATATAACTGTACCAGAAGTAAAACTAGAAAACGGTAGTAATTCTAGCTATCGTTTAAATGTTGATGGTATTCCTGGTAAAAATTTTAATGATATTGATATACTTGCAAAAGATAGTATTTTTATCTTTGTAGAAACCACCATAAACGCTGCAAATACTACAAACCCGCTCTATACAGACAGAATTTTATTTGATGCTGGAGATAAAACACAAGATGTAGATTTGGTGACCTTAGTGCAAGATGCCAACTTTATCTTTCCGGACAGAGATCCTGTAACATTAAAGGTGGATAGTCTTACTTTAAATGGAGAACCAACAACACTTAGAGGTACTTTTTTAGATGATGATAAACTTATATTTTCTAAAGATAAACCTACCGTTATTTATGGTTTTGCTGCTGTACCAGAAAACAAAACCCTTGTTATAGAAGCTGGTGCAAAAGTACACTTTCATGAAAACTCTGGTTTAATAATTACAAAAAACGCTAGCCTTAAAGTAAATGGTACTTTAGAGGATAAAATTATTTTTGAAGGAGACAGATTAGAACCCGATTTTAGCAACATCCCTGGTCAATGGAGTTCTATTTGGTTACAAGCTGGTAGTAAAGACAACCAAATAAAGCATGCTATTATTAAAAATGGTGTGGTTGGTGTTATAGTAGACAGTATTGGTAATTCAAACTCACCTACTTTAACTATAGAAAATTCTGAAATTTATAATAGTGCTAGTTTTGGTATTTTAGGTAGAGGCACCAATATTAGTGGGCACAATTTAGTGGTTGGTAGTGCAGGACAAAGTTCTTTAAGTATAACTAATGGCGGAACTTATAATTTTAACCATTGTACGTTTGCTAATTACTGGACCAATGGTATTCGATTAGTACCTGCTGTTTTAATAAATAATTTTTCTAGATCTTTTGATACAAATGCTATGGAAGTTACAGAAACTACCGGTAATTTAAATGCTGCAAATTTTACAAATTGTATTATTGATGGAAATGACAATGTAGAATTTATTATTAATAGAGCAGAAAATTCTAGTGTGTTTAACTATAATATTAGCAACTGTATGATTAAGTTTAATGATACTAGTAATGGTTTTAGTAATAATACAGATTTAGATTTTACATCTTCTTTTTATCAAGACATTATTTTAAACGGAAATCCAGATTTTAAAGATAATAGAAATGAAGAATTTATTATTGGTGAAGAATCTGATGCCATTAATAAAGCTACAAATTCTACTTTTTCTACCGATATTTTAGGAATAGATAGAACTACCAGTCCTGATATTGGAGCATACCAACACATTGTTTTTGAAAAAGACGATGAAGAAGAATAAGAATCTTTTTTTTAACTAAAAACATTAATTAACATACAGGTCTAAAACTTAAAAATGAAAAACGTTGTTATAACAGGTACTAGCAGAGGTATTGGTTTTGAGCTTGCAAAACAGTTTGCAGAAAACGGACATAATGTTCTTGCAATATCTAGAAACACAAAAGCACTTTTAGAAGTTAATAATAAAAACATTACTGTTATTTCTGTTGATATTTCTAAAGAAACTGATTTAAAAAAGGCTACCAATTATATTGCTGAACACTGGAAACATGTAGACATTTTAATTAATAATGCCGGAAAATTAATAAACAAACCTTTTACAGATTTAACCTCTAACGATTTTTTAGAAGTGTATAAAGTAAATGTTTTTGCCGTTGCAGAACTTACAAAACTTTTAATTCCGTTTTTAAAACAAGGCAGTCATGTAGTTACCGTTAGTAGCATGGGAGGCATACAAGGTAGTTTAAAGTTTCCTGGTTTAGCAGCTTACTCTTCTGCTAAAGGAGCTGTAATAACGCTTTCTGAATTGTTAGCCGAAGAATACAAAGAAAAACAAATAGCTTTTAATGTACTTGCTTTAGGTGCAGTGCAAACAGAAATGCTAGAAGAAGCTTTCCCTGGCTACAAAGCTCCTTTGTCTGCAAAAGAAATGGCAGATTACATTTTTAATTTCTCTTTAACAGGAAATAAATTTTATAACGGAAAAGTACTACAAGTATCATCTACAAACCCGTAGTGTTTGAATTCAGAATATCAAAAATACATACCTAGTAAAGCAATTCCTTTTGTTCAATTC
>CALHCK010000077.1 GCA_937936695.1 uncultured Polaribacter sp. | reverse complement strand
CTTAAATAACCAATATTTTTACCACCGTTGTTAATAACAGAAGCAATAGCTACAGGGTTTTCTGTTAACTGAGTTTTTAATAAAGTAATAGATTGACCATTTGCAACAGGGTTTCCTGCATTAAAATTAGCAAAACCTACTGTATATGAAGTATTGTTTAATAATTCTTTTGAGTTTTCAATTGTTATTTGAGTACCATCAATAGTATTAAAAATCATGCCTCTAGTAATTCCTTTTGCAGCAGCATCAGAATCAGGAATTACATAACGTACGTAACCATATACATTATTAGAGTTATCTGCATATCTTTTAAGCCCAAACTCCATACCATTGTTTAAAGAACTACCCTGTTGTGAATTTACAAGTGCGTCTCTATCTTCTTTTAGAGAAGAAAAATCATCTTTATCACTTAAAATTAATTCATCAAATAAACCTCTTGGTTCATCAAAACCACCTAAAAAGCTATTTAATTGGCTTTGGTTACTAAATCTATCATCTTGTAAATCGGGTATTTCATCTTGCCATAAATAGAACGCGTTTAATCCTCTCCATATAAAATTATGAACCTCTATGTTTTCAGGTAGTTGTTCTGCTTTAGAGCAATTAAAAAGTATTGCAGCAGTAAATATCAAAAGAAAATATTTAGAATTAAAAAAGCTTTTCATAAAAATTGTATTGTTGTAAATTATAACGCAATTTAGTTAAAAAACGTATTTTTTGTTTTAAATGTAACAGATTTTATTTTAAGTCGTCTTAATTATGTAAATCTTAAATAAAATTTACAAAACTAACCAAGTAGTAATGAAACAAGCAGACTTTTTAAAAGTTGTTTTACCATTTAAAGATAAAGTATTTAGACTTGCAAAAAGGCTCTTGATTTCTAAAGAAGAGGCAGAAGATGCCACACAAGAACTTTTTTTTAAACTATGGAAAAACAAAGAGAAAATAGTTAATTATAAAAATGTTGAAGCTTTTGCAATTACAATGACAAAAAATTATTGTTACGATCGTTTAAAAAGTAAGCAAGCAAATAATTTAACATTAACACACAGTAATTATAAAGAAAAAGAAACGTCTTTAGATAAAAAGATAGAATATTTAGACAGTGTAAATTTAGTACATCAACTTATAGAAAGCTTACCAGAACAACAAAAAACGATTATTCAATTAAGAGATGTAGAATTGTATAGTTTTGATGAAATTTGTGAAGTGGTAAATATGAAACCAACAGCAGTTAGAGTAGCATTATCTAGAGCAAGAAAAACAATAAAAGTTGGATTAACAAAAAAGCACGATTATGGAGTTAACTAACATAGAAATTTTAATTAAAAAGTACGAAGATGCTCAAACATCTTTGCAAGAAGAACAGGTTTTAAAAGAGTATTTTACGGGTAAGAATGTAGCACCTCATTTACAAGAATATACACATATATTTATTTACTTAAAACAACAAAAAGAAGTAGTTTATACAAGAAATATAAATGTAACATCAAGTAAAAAGAAAAATTATAGGTGGTTGTATGTAGCTGCTACCGTAGTTGTATTGTTAAGTGTATTTGTAGGTAAAAATAAATATGATGATCACCAGCAAAGACAAGAAGCAAATAGAATTTTTACAGAAGTAACTAAGAGCTTAAAATTATTATCTACAAATTTAAAAAAAGGAGAAAATGCTATAGCAACATTATCTACATACGAAAGTTCGGTAGCTAAAATTTTAAAATAATAAGGCTTTATTAAAGTCGAATAAAAATCTAATAAATACGTAAAAAATGAAAAAAATAATACTATTAATTGCACTGGTTATAGTGCCAATGATAACAAGTGCTCAGTCTTTTTTTGATAAATTAGAAGACACAGAAGGTATAGACATGGTTGTTGTAACTAAAGATATGTTTGAATTATTATCTAAGTTTAAACCAGATCAACTAAAAGGTAATGAAGCTATTCAGGTATTTGAAATGATAGAAGATCTTAAAAGTTTAAAAGTTTTTTCTGCAGATAATATTGATGTAGCCAATACTATGGATACAATGTTTAAAACAGCAATTAATACACAAAATTTAACCGAATTAATGCGAGTAAAAGAAGGAGATTCTCGTATTAAAATTTATGTTAAATCAACAGAAAGTAAAGATTTTGTAAGTGAAGTTTTAATGTTTATTAAAGGAAGCAATACTAAAAATAAAATAAAATCAGAAGCATTATTGGTTTCTTTAACAGGAAATATAGATATCAATAAAATATCAAAACTAGCAGATACATTTTCAAAAAAATAAAAAGCATAATGAAACTATCATTTAAAATAATAGCTTTTTTTTCTGTTTTATTAACGCTAACAGCTTGTAATAATAAAAAAACATTACAAAGTTATTTGGTAGAAACACAAGATAAACCAGAGTTTGTAACGTTAGATTTACCAACAAGTTTTTTAAAATTACAATCTGATAAATTTTCTGATGATATAAGAGAAACACTAGAAAGTATAAAAAAAGTAAATATTGTAGCGCTTCCTATAAAAGGAAATGAAAGTAAGTACGAAACAGAAAAAGCTACGTTAAAAAATATTTTTAAAAATAATGATTCTTACAAATCTTTAATTAACATGAAGGTTAATGGTATGAATGTAAATTTATATTATTCTGGTAAAACAACTTCTATTAATGAAATAATTGTATTTGGTTACAGTAAAGAAATTGGGGTAGGAGTAACAAGGTTATTAGGAGATAACATAGATACGTCTAAAATAATAACGTTAATGCGACATGTACAATTAGATCAAGAGAAAATAGATCTAGAGCAGTTAAGTTCAATTTTTAAGAGTAAATAAATTAAACCTAAATTATAATACTAAAAGCTGTAATTAAATAAATTACAGCTTTTTTTGTGTTATTTGGTATGTTTTTTGAATTTAGTAAATCATTAACTCCTACACTATTATTATTTGTTATTTTTGAACCTTATGAAAATGTTTTTTATGAAGATTAAAATAAATGTCTTTTTTCTGTTTTTAATGGTCTGTAGCTTAAATTTTGCACAAACTTTTACTACTTATAAACCAGAAAAAGATAAGACGCACGATTTAATACACACAAAATTAAAAGTAGATTTTAATTTTGAAAAAAAAGAATTAAACGGAGAAGCTTGGGTAACTGCAAAACCTCATTTTTACAGTTCAAGCACATTTACTTTAGATGCAAAAGCAATGCTTATTCATGCTGTTTCTTTAAATAAAATAAAATTAAATTACACATATAACGATTCTAAGTTATTAATAAACTTACCTCAAGAATATAAGAGAAATCAAGAATTTACGGTTTATATAAAGTATACTGCACGTCCAGAAAAAGTTAAGGAGCAAGGTAGTAATGCTATAACAGCAGCAAAAGGGTTGTATTTTATAAATGCAAAAGGTTTAGATAAAAACAAACCCACTCAAATATGGACACAAGGAGAAACAGAAGCAAATAGTGTATGGTTTCCTACAATAGATAGTCCTAATCAAAAGACAACTCAAGAGATTTTTATAACTTTACCTAATAAATTTTTAACTTTATCTAACGGAAAATTAGTTAGTAAAACTGTAAGCGGAACTAATAGAACAGATTATTGGAAAATGGATAAAAAACATGCGCCTTATTTGTTTTTTATGGGAGTAGGGGAGTTTGAAGTGATAGAAGATGTATATAATAATATTCCGGTGAATTATTATGTAGAAAAAGAATATGCACCTTTTGCAAAAGAAATTTTTGGAGATACTCCAGAAATGATGAAGTTTTTTTCAGAAAAACTGGGAGTAGAGTTTCCTTGGAATAAATATAGTCAAATTGTAGTAAGAGATTATGTGTCTGGAGCAATGGAAAACACAACAGCCGTTGTACATGCTGAAAAAGCATATCAAACCCCAGGACAATTGATTGATGAAAATGTACAAGAAAATACAATAGCACATGAATTAATCCACCATTGGTTTGGCGATTTAGTTACAGCAGAAAGTTGGTCTAACTTAACATTAAATGAATCTTTTGCAAATTATGGAGAGTATTTATGGAGAGAGTATAAATACGGGGCATTAGATGCTAGTATGCATTTATACAATGTTAATAAGGCATATTTAGAAGGGCAAAATTTAGACAAACATTTAGTGCGTTTTAATTATACAGATAAAGAAGATATGTTTGATTTAGTATCTTATAATAAAGGAGGTACCATTTTGCATATGTTAAGAAATTATCTTGGTGATGAAGCTTTTTTTGAAGGTTTAAAAGTATATTTAAATAAGTTTAAATACAAACCAGCAGAAGTACATCAGCTACGTTTAGTTTTAGAAGAGGTATCAGGTAAAGATTTAAACTGGTTTTTTAATCAATGGTATTATAATGCAGGTCATCCAAGAATAGATGTTTCTTATGATTATAATCTTTTAGAAAAAAAAGTAACAGTAAACTTGTTACAACTTCAGCCTAATGAATTTAAGTTTCCATTAGCAATAGATATTTTTGAAAACGGTACCAGAAAAAGACACCAAGTATTTGTTAATTCTAGAGATGCTTCTTTTACTTTTAATTATTCAAAACAACCAACATTTATTCAAATAAATTCTGATGGAGTTTTACTATGTGAAATTACTGAGAATAAAGTTTTAAGTGATTACCTTTTTCAATTAAAAAATGCAAAAAACTATGCTCATAGAAGAGAAGCATTATTAGAAATTGTAAATCAGCAAACAGATAAACAAGTTTTTAATTCGGTTGTATCTGCTATGGATGATGCATCTTACAAAATAAGAATTTTAGCTCTAGAAAACATAGATTTAATAGATAAGTTCTCTAAAAAAAATGCTATTCAAAAAATAATTGAAATTGCAAACAATGATAAAAAAACACTAGTACAAGCAACAGCTATAGAAACTTTAGGTAAGTTAACAGATATTAATTTAAAGCCTATTTTTATAAATGCTCTAGAAAGCAAATCTTATGCTGTATTAGGTAAAGCTTTAGTTGCTATGTATTATATAGATAAAGAATTGGCTGTTAAAAAATCAAAAGAATTACCAGATCAGGTAAGAAAAATATTAGCAACTCCTTTAACAAGAATCTTTATTGAAGAAAATGATGTTGAAGAGCTTCCTTTTATAGCAAAAAACGTATTATCGGGTATGTTTTTAACTGGTGATGATGCTACTAAAGAAGTATACAAAAAAGCTTTTCAACAAATTGCAACAAGTAGTAATACCGAAGCTATTCAGAATTTAGTAAATGATATGGTTGATAAAGGAAATCAGTTTAAATCTTTTAATTTTGATAAAGTTGTTATTAATTTAATGAGAGGGATGGTAAAAGATCAAACAAAAATAGGATCAAAGAAAAGTATTATACATACAGAAATTATAAAAGAAGCAATGTCTAAGTTATTATAAAGTATTGTAACAGATTTAAATATAAAGAGGACATAAAAAACTCAGTATTAATTTTAATACTGAGTTTTTTTATTATGATTTTTTTTAGTTAGACGGTTCATTCTATAAATTAAAATTAGTAAGGTGTTTTAACAATTTTAATTTGAAGCTAATGTACTTATATAAAAAAGAGATTTGACCTTATGTTAATTGTATTATTACTAACACAGTTTTTAGTTTTTTTGTCAGATATATAGTTAATTCAATTATAAACATTTCATTAACATTAGAGTAGAGACCATGAAGATTAATAAGGTAACATAAAAAAAGCGACCATATTGGTCGCTTTTTTTATGTTAGATTTAATATTGATTTACTCAATAATTATCTTTTTAGAAATGTCACCCTTGTTAGTGTTAAGTTTTACAACATAAACACCAGTCGGTATTTTATTACTAAGATTTAATTCTAAAGTTTGTTGCTGCTCATCAATAGACCAACTAGTTACTTTATTACCAATCATCGAATAAATTTCAACTTTACTGATAGTCACTTCTTGTTGTTTCTTAATAATTAATAATTCATTTTTATTATCTGTATAAATAATAGTTTCATTATTAATTGCATTATCTGTTGTAGATGATAATATATTAGATGGAGAAAAAGCAAGAACAAAACGATCTGTGTACGTTCCAACTTCCACATCAATAACAGCTTTATTATTTATAATAGGGTATGAGTTTCCTGTAACCTTATCATTAATATATGCATTGCCATTATATTCAATCATTTCATCTATTCCAATTGAAATTTGACCTGTATATGCTACTTTAATTTCTAAAGGCACCTCTAAATCATCAGAGATTTCTTGCACTCCAGCAATCACATACTTTCTGTCATTATTTGGGAATTTCCAATAGAAATCTGTATTTCCAACATCAAACATTTCAGCATCATAACCAACATCATGACCAAAAGTTTGGAATGGTCCAAAAGAAATACCAATTTGTCTATGGAAAATTTGACGATTATCGTCACCTGTATTAAAATCCATTCCTAACTTTATAATAGCAAGTTTATTTGCAATTTCTTGTTTAGATTTTGATTTAAAGAATACAGATTCTGAACCTTCACTTTTATATTCTCGCTGACTGTTGTTAAATACAATATTACCACCATCAATATTATCTCCTTGTACAAAGAAACCTTGTCCTACAGGAATGTATTGTAGAGGTACTGTATATGTAAAATTACTTCCTCCAACATTAGGCGCACAAGTTACTTGTCCATCGTCTTTTAGGTTTAAAAAGTCTATTTCAACAGGGTTTGTGTCAAGAGACTCTAAAGTAATATTACTACCTACTACAATACATTTAGCAATTGTTGCAATATTAAAGTTACCTCCAGTAGCTGTTAAAGTATGAATAAAGGCTTTATCATTATTCTCAAGAATTCTGATATTTTTATCAACATTTGCTTTGTACCTAATTCTTAAAGTATCTACACCTTGAGAAATATTTTTAAAAGTAATAGAGTCGTTTATCTGGTCTAATAATACTACATCAATATTAGAAGCAGTACTGTTGTCAAATACACTTTCAACAGAGCCTCTTATCAGACTAGAGTTAGCTTCTGCTTGTAAATTAACATCAATATTTACTGGTTCAGAAGGTCTTCTTGCAGATACAGCCATGTTAACAGATCTGGTTGCATAACCTCCAATATATCCAGCAAAGTTATGTCCACTAGTATCTCCAGAAGTATTAGTTTCACCTACATGTTCCCAGAAATATAAAGAACCACTTGTAACATCAATATTATCCTCTATAAATTCTTTAGAACTAATAGCAGAAGCATAAGGATTTGCAATAAGATAATATTCGTCTTTAGCAATTGTTGTTGTAATATTCCCGTCTTTAGGAGTACCAACATATGTATAGTTTTGAGCCCTATCAGGACCTTTAAAAATAAAACCATCTGTATTTGGTATAGTACCCGAGCTAAACTGTTGTACCCAGTTAGATCTATTACCATCACTAGCGGCAAATGTATATATCCAGCGTTCAACCAAAGAAATAGGATCTGTTGTATCTCCATCAAAACCACCAATCCAACTGATGTTTTTAGCAATATCAGTACCAATAGTACCTGTAAAATTTGTTGGAGTAGTACCGTCTTTTAAAACATCAGCTACAGTATACGTAGTAGCACCAACAGCAGTTTTTACAGGAGATCCAATATAGTTGTATCTATACAAACTAGGTACAGTAGAGTTTTGATCTACTAGCAACCTACCCGTACCAGTTACTAAAGTAGCATTTTCATGAGTTTGTATTAATTGTGCCGTACTAGCATTAGTAGCTGGTGGATTTATTAATCTAATATCACCGTTTAATACTATATCATTTGTAACTACTAATAAGTTGTCTGTTATTCCTAATTTATTAGAAGTATTCACAGTTAA
>CALHCK010000076.1 GCA_937936695.1 uncultured Polaribacter sp. | reverse complement strand
CAGATGGAGATTAAAAATCTTTTAAAATAAATAAAACACAAATCCAAAAACCTTTATTGTTTTCAATAAAGGTTTCGGTTTTTTATGAAAGCAAATTATTTTACATATTATTTACAACAGCAAACAAAAATAGCTTCTTTAGTTGTTTTTAGAATGTTTTTTGGAATAATGATGTTTGCTAGTATCGTTCGTTTTTGGGCAAACGGATGGATAGAAGAATTGTATTTACAACCAAAATTTCATTTTAAATATTACTTTTTTAGTTGGGTACAACCTTTAGGTAATTATACCTATTTATTATTTATACTCTGTGCTTTATCTGCAATATGTATAGCTGTTGGTTATAAATACAAATTATCTACAAGTGTTTTTTTTCTAAGCTTTTTGTACATAGAGTTAATGGATAAAACTACGTATTTAAACCATTATTACTTTATTAGCATTTTAAGTTTTTTAATGATTTTTTTACCAGCAAATGCAAATTTTTCATTAGATGCTTATAAAAATAAAAAGATTTACAATACGGTACCTAAGTGGTCGGTAGATAGTATAAAATTTTTATTAGGTATTGTTTATTTTTATGCAGGATTGGCAAAATTAAATTCAGATTGGTTGTTTAGAGCAATGCCTTTAAAAATTTGGTTGCCCTCTAAATATGATATTCCTTTACTAGGAAATACGGTAATGCAGCAAGAATGGTTTCATTATGCAATGAGTTGGAGTGGTATGCTATACGATTTAACAATTCCGTTTTTTTTACTGTATAAAAGAACAAGAATTTATGCCTTTGTAGTTGTTGTTATTTTTCATGTATTTACAAGAGTTTTGTTTCCAATAGGCATGTTTCCTTTTATAATGATTATCTCTACACTCATTTTTTTTGAAGCAAGTTTTCATCAAAAAATAATAACTACAATTAAAAAGATTTTTAATATAACAACATACCAATTTACAATTATAGAAAATTACAGGTTTTCGGCAGTTAAAAAAAGAATTACACATACTGTATTGGCTGTTTTTATGATTTTACAATTACTTTTTCCGTTTAGAAATTTACTATATCCAGGAGAATTATTTTGGACAGAACAAGGTTTTCGTTTTTCGTGGAGAGTTATGTTAATGGAAAAAGCAGGAAATACAACGTTTAAAGTAGTAAATACAAAAACAAACGCTTTTTTTTATGTTGATAATAAAGATTTTTTAACCTCATTTCAAGAAAAACAAATGAGTTTTCAGCCAGATTTTATTTTAGAATATGCTCATTTTTTAGGAGATCATTTTAAAAATCAGGGTCATAAAAATATTGCCATTTATGCAGATAGTTTTGTAGCATTAAATGGTAGATTAAGTACAAGATTTGTAGATAAAACCATAAATTTGTACGCAGAAAAAGAATCATTTGCACATAAAAAATGGATACTTCCATTTACATCAGAAATTAAAATAAAAGGAATTTAAAGAAATGAAATTTAAGGGATTATTTATTGTCTTTGTATGGTTGCATATTGTTGCATATTCTCAAAACAGAGTAAATGGTGTAGTGGTTTCTGAAGCTAAAAAAGCAATACAAGAGGTTCAGGTTTACAATAAAGCAGGAGATTTTTTAGCAGAAACAGATACGGAAGGTAAATTTTCTTTTACTTCTTTAAAAAGTAAATTAACGCTTATTTTTTACGCAGACAATTATCATATAAAAACATTAAATCTTACCTCAGCATCTTATAAAGATGTTACTGTAATTTTAAAACCTTTTACAGAACAGTTAAGTGAAATTGAAATAAAGGCAAGAACAAAAAAAATATTTGAATTAAAAAGGTTAAAAGATGTAGAAGGAACTGCAATTTATGCAGGAAAAAAGACAGAAGTCGTTTTGGTCAATCAATCTGCAGCAGCATTGTCTACTAATAATGCTCGTCAGATATTTAATCAAGTGGCGGGTTTAAATATTTATCAGAATGATGATGCAGGTTTGCAATTAAATATTGGAGGAAGAGGTTTAGATCCTAACAGAACTTCTAACTTTAATACGCGTCAAAATGGGTATGATATTAGTGCAGATGTTTTAGGTTACCCAGAGAGTTATTACACACCGGCATCAGAAGGTTTACAGGAAATTCAAGTTATAAGAGGAGCCGCTTCTTTACAGTACGGAACTCAATTTGGAGGGTTAATTAATTTCATCACTAAAAAACCTAGTAGTAAACCTATAGAGGTTACAACAAGAAATACAATAGGTAGTTTTGGGTTATACACCAATTTTACAAGTTTAAGTGGTACTAATGGTAAGTTTTCTTATTACACGTATTATAATTACAAGAAAGGGAATGGATTTAGACCTAATTCTGAATTCGAATCTAAAAATATATTTACACATTTAGGATATGAGTTTACTAAAAACACAAAACTAGAGGCAGAGGTAACTTATTTAGATTATTTGGCGCAACAAGCTGGTGGTTTAACAGGACGCTTATTTAATGAAAATCCTTTTCAGAGTAATAGAACAAGAAACTGGTTTAAAGTAGATTGGTTTTTGTACAATTTAAAATTGAAACATAAGTTTTCTGAAAACACAAATTTTTCCTTTAACTTTTTTGGATTAAATGCTTCTAGAAAAGCAATTGGTTTTAGAGACAGACGTGTAGATTTACCTGACAATATAGAAGAGCCAAGAGAATTGTTAATAGGTAATTTTGATAATTTTGGTTTTGAATCTCGTTTGGTAAGCAATTATAAGGTTTATAATAAAAAAGCAACTTTTTTAGTGGGTACTAAGTTATACAAAGCTTTTAATGTAGATTTTCAGGGACCAGGTACTAGAGAGAGTGATGCTGATTTTTCTTCAGCAATAGAACAGTTTCCTGATTACAGAATTCAAGGTGAGTTTAAAAACCCGAACTTAAATTTAGCGCTTTTTGGTGAAAACATTTTTTACTTGTCAGATAAATTTTCAATTACACCAGGAGCACGTTTTGAGTATATTAAAACCGCTAGTAGTGGTTTAGGAAAAATAACAAATAGAGATGCAGCAGGAAACCCAATAGGGAGTATTGATACCAATAGAGAGTTGGTAAACGAAAGGTCTTTTGTTTTATTAGGTATTGGTGCAAGTTACAAAACAGCTAAATCTTTAGAGATTTACGGAAACATCTCTCAAAACTACAGATCTATAACTTTTTCTGATTTAAATATTATAAACCCATCAAACGGTGTAGATCCTAATTTAGGTGATGAAAATGGATTTTCCACAGACATTGGTATCCGTGGTAACTGGAATAATTGGTTGTCTTATGACGCTAATGTTTTTGGATTGTTCTATAGAAACAGAATAGGTTTTTTATTAACACAAATACCACCTTTAAATACCGTTGGGCAATTAAGAACAAATGTTGGCGATGCCAGAATTTTGGGGGTAGAGTCTGTTTTTGATTTTAATTTAAAAAAGATAGTTAAACTAAATAATAATTATACATTTAATTATTTTGTAAATACGTCTTTAATAACCTCTGAATATACAAGAGCTATTACAAGTGGTATTTTAGGTAAAAAAGTAGAATTTATACCCGATGTAAATTTAAAAACAGGAATAAAATTTGGGTATAATAATTTTAGTTCTAGTATACAGTATTCATTTTTATCAGAGCAATTTACAGATGCAGAAAACTCTGTAGATGAAGATGCTGGTGCTATTGTAGGAGCAATTCCTGCATACAATATTTTAGATTTTTCCGCTTCTTATAAATACAAATTTGCAAAATTAGAAGCGGGTGTTAACAATCTTTTAAACGAGAGTTATTTTACAAGAAGAGCAACAGGATATCCTGGACCAGGTATTATACCATCTGCACCCAGAAATTATTATGTTACTCTAGAATTAACTTTTTAAATTAATCACCATCATTATCTGTAAAAGTAACCGTTACAGATAGAGTACTTGCAACATCAACCTTAATTAAAACAATTAACTCTTTTAATTGATTATATAGTGTTGTAACCATGTTGTTATTATTAGTTATAGCAGCTTTTAAAGAGGTGTTATTTAAACTAGTAAAAGTGTTTTCTAGTTCATTAAATTTATTCTGAATACGATTATTTAGGCTATTATTTCCAGTAATATTACTAACATAACTGTCTAAACCGTTTTCGGTATTTGTAAAATAAGCATTTTTTATGCTGTTGATGTTTTCTTGGATAATTGTTAATGATATTTCGCTTTTTTCAGCTTGTAGTAAGTCAGTATCTATAAAGCTGGTGTTTTCTAAGCCAGCAGGTTCTCCTATTTTAAAACGACTATTGTTTTCTAAAAGTACATTTATTTGATTTACAATATTATTAATACTTCCGTTAATACCAGTACTAGTATTGTTAATAAATGTATTACTATAATTTGCCCATTGACGCTCTAAAGAATTGGCTTTTTCTAGTAAATTATTACCAAGAGCAGCTAAAAAATCTTTTCTTCTATTGTTAGCAAAATCAGCAAGAGTTTTATTTTCGTCATCATTAAAAAGTAAATACTCTATAGCACTTAAACCTCTCGATTTTGTAGGTAAACTATTAATAGTATTTTTAGAGATGTTGTTTGTTGATGCTAAAAAAGTATCAATATTATTTTCATTGGCTCCCCAGCTATAAATAGATAAGTGAATAGCAGTGTTTTTAATAAT
Organism: uncultured Polaribacter sp.; assembly: GCA_937936695.1. Taxonomy (GTDB): domain Bacteria; phylum Bacteroidota; class Bacteroidia; order Flavobacteriales; family Flavobacteriaceae; genus Polaribacter. The sequence continues at coordinate 6,025 of CALHCK010000076.1, read as the reverse complement.
ACCTACATCACCAATTTCTGTTTTAGCATAAGATATAGTTGCATTTTTCCAAGCATTTTTTACAGCTGTTAAATTTGTTGTATTAGTAACTGTTAAAAAAGAAGCAATTGCATTGTTTAATGTAGTAGCATCTTTTACAAATTCTGTGTTTGCAGTAGTTACAATTTCATTAACAAACACAGTATGATATTCATGAATATTAAATACTGGTACTTCTGTAGTGTTTTCTGTATTACAAGCAATAATAGATAAAATAAGAGTTATTGTAAGTAAACTATATCGTTTTTTCATTTATAAAGAGTTTATAAAAGACAAAACATTCTGTCTGTCTTCTTTTGATAATTTTTTGTAATTATTTTTTGCATTTTCAGCTTCACCACCATGCCATAGAATAGCTTCTTCTATATTTCTAGCCCTACCATCATGTAATAAAAATGTGTGTCCGTTAACCTCTTGTATCATACCAATACCCCATAAAGGTTGTGTTCTCCATTCTTTACCAGAAGCAAGAAAATCAGGTCTGTTATCAGCTAAATCGTTACCCATATCATGTAGTAAAAAATCAGAAAAAGGTCTTATTGTAACATTTTCTAAAATAGAATTAAAAGGATAATTAGTGCCTGTAGTAAAAGTTTCTACATGACAACTGGTACACTTTAAATTTCTAAAAAGTTGTTTTCCTTTTAAAACATTTTCATCCTCAAAACTTCTTCTAATAGGAACCGATAAGGAAGAAGTATAAATAAGTACATTGTCTAAAGAATTGTCAGGTACTTCAGGCAAACCTCCGTTAGATGCTTTTGCACAATCTTTTTGTGGAGAAGGACAATTTTGTTCAGAAAAAATAGAAGTTGTTAACCCCATATCTCCATGAAAAGCTTCGGCTATTTGCTGTTTAAGAGTAGGTGAATTTGCTTTCCATCCAAAACGACCCATTTCTTTTTTATTTGTCGTATGGTTCCAAACATAATTTGCTTTACCAGAAATACCGTCATTATCGGCATCAAACTCATCTTCATTATTTAAAATTGCCTCTTTGGTTATTGCGTCTATTAAACCTAAACCAATTACTTGTTGTCCAACCCTTGGAGAGGTTAAAGCATTTTGTAAAGAACCAAATTGTTCGTTATTAATATTGTATATAGGTTTTTGTAAAGTGTAAGTTTCTCCATCATTAAATGTACCTTTAATTTCTTGAAAAGTAACGGCTATTTTAGCTTCAAAAGAAACTCCTAAATTAGCCCTATCCTGTATTTGTCCTCCATACGCTTCAAATGGTTTTGGTGCACCTATATCAGTTGTTCCGTTTTCGCTAATACGCATTAAAAAACCGGCAGAAAAATTTTGACCTTCTTGTAAAGGTAACCCCCTACCGTCTTTATTATGGCAACTACTACAAGCTCTGGCATTAAAAGTTGGCCCAAGACCATCTCTGGCAGTTGTAGAAGCAGGTGAGCTTACCCAATTTTGTCTAAATAAAGAATTCCCTACAAAAAATAGCAAATCTTTTTCTAAAGCTAACCCAGGTACAGATTGATCAAAAGCATTGGCACCTAAAAGAGTAGTGGTAAGTTTCCCTGCAGATAGTTCTTCACCTTCTTCATAACCAACCATAGGTAAGTAGTTTTCTTCTTCTTTTTTATTACAAGAAAAACAGATGGCTACAAGAATAAAACAAAATATTTTTTTCATTATTAGAATTATATTAAAACGCCAAAACTACCATTGATAAACAACGGTAGTTTGACAAAAGATTATAGTACAGAAATAGAAAATCAACTATTTTTTATACACTAGGGTCTATAGTTTCTCCTGTAATAGATTTACCAGCTTGCGCTAATTCATCACCTTGGTTTCTTAGAGTTAAAACAGCAGACATTACAGGATTTGTAAAATTATCTAAAGTTTCTCCAATAATTTGATTATCAAAATGTTTAGTATCAGAAATTACAGTAACTTTTCTCATAGCTTCATCAGCAACAGCCGTTAAAGCAGCAGCTTCTGTAGGATTAACAAGAGTTAAAACATCTATTAAAGAAGTACCTGAAATTACAGTACCATTAATGCTAGTATAAGAACCGTTTATAATATTATTAATAGATTGTGCGTTTAAGAAAATATCTCTGTTTGTATTGTCAGAAAAACAAGAATGTTCGTCTTCTTGTGCCTGATTCTCTACCGCTACAGCCATACGCTCTCCTGCTAATTCTCCTTTACTTAATTTAGCAGCTCCTGTTAAAATCATATTAATAGAAACGTTTGAGTTTTGAGATAAGAAAGTATTTCTATAAGTAGCACCCTCTTTCCATTGATCTACAACAGATTGTAAATCGTCTACTAACAAATCTGTAACTACTTTTAAATATTGCCCTCTACGAGTAGCATTTGTTGCAGTTGTATAATCTGTATAAGCTCTTTGTCCGTTCATTTTAGCAGCAGGAGCAGAATTATCTTGTCCCCATAAAAGAAATTCTATTGCATGAAAACCAATAGTAACATTAGATTCGTTGTTATTAAAACCAGAAAGTTCTTTTAAATTTTCTTTTGTAAATGTTGGGTACTGTTCAGTATTATTTACAATATTTTGTCTGTTATCAGATAAATCCTGACCTCCAGTTCCATCTGCAACATAATCTATTAGCGCTTCATCTAAAGGCCATGCATTAATATATCCTTCAGGTTCTCCATCAGCACCATCAATTGGTCCATCATAAAAACGGTATGCTTCTGTTTGTCCGTATGGTTCTCTAGAAGCTAACCATGCATTTTTAGCATTAGTAAAATTGGCATCTGTTGGTGTGGTTACAAAAGTATTTACAGCAGTTTGTAAATCTAGTACTTTAGTCATTGCATCTTGATAACTAGCTGTAACAATGTTTACATAATTACTTACAAACTCAGCTTTTTTTTCGTCTAAAACCGTTTCTGGGTTTTCAACAGTTTCTTTTTTACCACAACTTTTAACAATTATTGCTAAACAGAAAATTAATGATAATTTTAATAAATTTTTCATACTATATTTAATTAGATTTATTTTAAATAAGATGCAAATTAAATTAATAAAGAGGGGTTGTGCAAGTTTATTTAGATTTATTTAAAATAAAATAATTACAAAATTTATTTACATTTTTTTAATACTTAAAATTCATATAATAATTGTAAATTTGCACGCAATTATATCTTAATTGCAAAATGACAGCACACAACGACAAAATTTTAGGAGAAGGTTTAACGTACGATGACGTTTTATTAGTACCAGCCTTTTCAGAAGTTCTTCCTAGAGAAGTTAGCATTCAAACAAAATTTACTAAAAACATAACAATAAATGTACCTATTGCTTCTGCAGCAATGGATACTGTTACAGAATCTGCTTTAGCAATTGCTATAGCAAGAGAAGGTGGTATTGGGGTTTTACATAAAAATATGACAATAGAGCAACAAGCTCAAGAAGTTAGAAAAGTAAAGCGTGCTGAATCTGGTATGATTTTAGATCCTGTAACTTTACCATTAACAGCTACTGTGTTAGATGCTAAAGCTAACATGAAAGAGCATAGTATTGGAGGTATACCAATTGTAGATGATAAAGGTATTTTAAAAGGAATTGTAACTAACAGAGATTTACGTTTTGAGCATGACAATGCAAGACCGATAGTAGAGGTTATGACAAGTGAAAACTTAGTAACAGCTGCCGTTGGAACATCTTTAGTAGATGCAGAAAAAATTCTTCAAAATTATAAAATAGAAAAATTATTAATTGTTGATGATTCATATGTATTAAAAGGTTTAATTACTTTTAGAGATATAACTAAAGTAACGCAAAAACCTATTGCTAATAAAGATTCTTATGGTAGACTAAGAGTTGCAGCAGCGTTAGGTGTAACTCCAGATGTTGTAGAAAGAGCAGAGGCATTGGTAAATGCAGGTGTAGATGCTGTAATTATAGATACCGCACATGGTCATACAAAAACAGTAGTAGAGGCTTTAAAGTCTGTAAAAGATAAGTTTGCAAATTTAGATGTTGTTGTTGGAAATGTGGCTACAGCAGATGCAGCTAAATTTTTAGTAGCAGCAGGTGCAGATGCTATAAAAGTTGGTATTGGTCCTGGTTCTATATGTACTACACGTGTTGTTGCAGGTGTTGGTTTTCCTCAGTTTTCTGCTGTATTAGAAGTAGCAGCAGCTATTAAAGGTACCGGAATTCCTGTAATTGCAGATGGTGGTATACGTTACACAGGAGATATTCCTAAAGCCATAGCAGCAGGAGCAGATTGTGTGATGTTAGGATCTCTTTTAGCAGGTACTAAAGAGTCTCCAGGAGAAACAATTATTTACGAAGGAAGAAAATTCAAATCGTATAGAGGTATGGGTTCTGTAGAAGCAATGAAAAAAGGTTCTAAAGATAGATACTTTCAGGATGTAGAAGATGATATTAAAAAATTAGTTCCAGAAGGAATTGTTGGTCGTGTACCTTATAAAGGAGAATTATTTGAAAGCATTCATCAATTTATTGGTGGTTTAAGAGCTGGTATGGGATATTGTGGAGCTAAAGATATAGAAACACTAAAAGAAACAGGAAAATTTGTTAGAATTACAGCAAGTGGAATTAACGAAAGTCATCCTCATGATGTTGCAATTACTAAAGAAGCACCAAATTATAGCAGAAGATAAAAATTATTTAAGGATAATTTAATTATAAAAACTCAAGGGATTTTCCTTGAGTTTTTTGTATTACAGAACTAGGTGGTTAATATATATGTTATTTAATGAAATGAATATTAGTACCTTTTTTATTTTATTAAAAATAAAAAAAGAAAATTATTCTAAAAAGGAGTAATATAATTCTATATTTTGTGTAACAGATTTTTACGTGGTTTTTTAGGGTTTTATTATGTTAACTTGCTAAAGAAATAAAACCAAATTTTAAAAATTATATTATGATTAGGAAAAGACAGCATCTTTATTTGTTTATCTTATTATTACTTATGTGTTTTAAATCGCAAGCAAATTACACTCCAATATTATTTAAAAACTCTGGTTCTTTTACAGATAATAATTCATTAAACTTATCAAAAACAAGAGTTAATGTTGTAAAAGAATGTAATACAGTAAAATGTATTTTAAATGCTATGAGAACTGCACAACCTGGAGATGAAATTGTTATTGAACCAGGAACATATGTTGCCTTAGAAAAAGATAATACAAACGGAGGATCCTCGTTATTTTTTTCGGAGCAAGATGGTACAGTAAATGCTCCAATAATAATAAGAGCAAAAGACCCTTTAAATCCTCCTATATTAAAAGGATCAGAAGGCAGGTACGATGGTTATATAATGAGAATTTTAGGAGATTATTGGCAAATTAAAAACCTTATTTTAGAAGATGGTTCTAAAGGATTAGTGTTAGATAATGCGAATAATGTTATAATAGAAAATATAACAGTTAGAGATATTGGAGAGGAAGGAATACATTTAAGAGATGGTTCTAGTAACAATTTAGTTACTGGTTGTAATATATTTAATACTGGAGTTAAAAAACCTGGTTTTGGTGAAGGTTTATATATTGGTTCAGATAGGTCTCAGCATGTAGCTACTTACAATCCTGATTGCAACAATAATATTATTGAAAATTGTATTATAGGGCCTAATGTAACTGCAGAAGCTGTAGATGTAAAAGAAGGAACATTAAATACAATTATTAGAAATTGTGTTTTTTCGGCAAAAGGTATTTCAGGAGAAAACAGTGCAGATGCTTTTATAGATTTAAAGGGAGCATACACATTTGTATATAATAATACATTTAATATTGATGGTTCAGCTATTATTAATGCAGCAATAGATTTTCAAGATCGTAAAACAGATTATAATACAGGTTATAGAAATGCTATTTTTAACAACACATTTAATTTAGGAAATAGAAGTGCCGAAATTCCTACGATGAGAGCTAAAGGAGGTAATCCTTCAGAAATTCATTTTTGGAATAATACTCGTATACCAAATACAGTAGATCCAATTAGTAGCTTTTCTTT
>CALHCK010000075.1 GCA_937936695.1 uncultured Polaribacter sp. | reverse complement strand
CTTATAATCTGCTAGATTTTTTTGATTATTATCTATATTCGTCTGAATTATTTTAACAGAAGCTTTTAACCCATCTAAATTCTTTTGCTTCTTATTTAAAGCAATAATAGATTCTTCTATATTTTTAATAAATAATTCTGTATTTATTGTTGATGGTAACTCGTAGTTATATTGAGATAATTTAGCCGTTAATAAAGTCTTTAAATTTGCAGAAATCTTTGCTAAATCTTCTACTGATTGTTGCTTAATTTCTATGTCTAATTTCGTATTCTTTATTTTTTCATCAAGTGTAGCTAATCCAGTTTTTATTTTATTCTCTTCCTTAAAAACTGTTTCAATATCAAGTAATAATTTGTCTTTTGTTTTTTGTAATTCTTGAGAAATAGTTAATTTTTTGTTTGTTAATTCTATTTGATTATTCAATAAAATTAGCTCACTATCTATCTTAATTTTATTTGTTACATCACAATCTATATTTAATTCTTTAACAGATAAATTAAAAGTTACAATATCTTCAGAAACTATTTTTATTTGTTGATGTAAACCATTAATAGCTGTTCTTAATTCGGTAGCTTTTAAATTTAAACTATTTTTAGTATCAACTAATAATTTTAATTTTTGTTTTCTGGTTGATACTTCTAACGCAGATTTTGAAACACCAATAGATTCTAAACCTTCGGCAAAAGGATGTATTGTAGAACCACACAAACCACAGGGTTTCCCTTTAATTAAATGAGCTCTATCTGTTTCATATTTAGCAATACTTTTCTCTAATTCTAAAATCTTTTCTGCATCAGTAATAGAATTTTCCTGAACAACAATTAACTTTTCTTGCTCTGTAATTTGTTTTTCAATTACATTTAAATCTGTTGTATAAATCTTTTGTTTTGCTAAAAATTCTTCTTTTTCTTTTGTTGCTTTTAAAGTTTGAACAGAAAGTCTTTTAAATTCTTTCCATTTTAAAAAAGAATTTGATAAACTTTCTTTAGCTTTAATTAAACTTTTAATATTATTTTTTGATAATTGTTCAGATACAGAAACAAGTTCTTTTTCTAATTTCTCTTTTTCAATTATTTTTTTACTGAGAATTTCTTTCCCCTTGCCTGCTCTTGCAACAGTTTCTTTTATTTCTTTTGATTTATTTATAATAAACTCAGAATCTTCTTCTAATTTTACTTTATTTGCTTTTAAAGTAGTGAGCTCTCGCGTCCAATTAGATATTTCTGAAGCAACTTTATTTAAAAAATTATTTTTTGTAACAAATGTTTCATCTTCTTTTATCTTTAATTCTAAATCAGATAATTCTTTACTAAACTTTCTATTCTTTTCTTCTAAAGATTTTACTTTGATATTTAAATCAGTTAATTTCTTTTCAGATTGTTGCTTAATTTCTAACTCATTTTTCTGCTTATTATCAAACGTTGTTATCAATTCAAATTTGGGCAACCATAAGTCAAAATCTTTTTCTGCTGTGGTAAGTTCTTTTATTTGGTTTTTAGATATTGTTGTTAAATGTTCAATTTCGGGCTTTAATAAAATTAACTCTTTCTCTAAAATAGATACCTGCTGCTGTTTATCTATAATTTCTTTATCTGTTCTTTTTAAATCTTGAATTAATTCTTTAAAAGGCTCTGCTTTTTCATTTAAAGCCAGTAATTCTAATTCTGTTTTATGGTTACCTATAAATACTTCTAATTCTTTAGAAACAAGTTCTAATTTTTTAGACTCATCAATAGTTTTCTGATACTTATCATACCAATCCATTATTAATTGAGACGATTTTATTTCTTCTTCCGTTAGTTTAATATCAACAGCTAGTGCTTTATCACGCGCTAATAATTCCGCTTTTTTTTCTTCTGTTAATACATCATCAGAATTAATTTTAGCCTCAATTTCTTTTAATTTAGATTCTTCTAATGATTTTCTATCTAAAATACCCTGACCAATTTTTTTATAAATCTGTTCGCCAGTAATTTGTTCTAACAACTTCCCTTTTTCTGTACCTCCTGCCGATAAAAAAGAGGCAAATTGACCTTGTGCCAACATAACAGATCTTAAAAACTGCTTATAATCTAATTGAGTAGCTTTTTCTACTTCTTCTATATATTTTCTTTTCTGATCTGCTATAATTTTACCTGTAGATAGATTTTTTAAACTAACTGTTTCTATTGGCTTTTTTAAAGGTTCTCCTTTTTTGTTTGCCAATCTAATATCCCAATATCCTTCGTATAAAAAATTATTATTCTCAAAAGTAACTCTAGTAAATGCGTAATTAGCACCATGGCTTACCACATCTAACAACGCTCCTTTACCTGTTTTAAAACGTGGCACGCTTAAATATAAAGCAATAGTTATAGCATCTAAAATAGTGGTTTTACCTGCACCTGTAGATCCTGTAATTGCATATAAACCAACATCTTTAAATTTTTCATTTTCAAAATCTATTACAATCGTTGTGTCAGATTTTAATGAATTGATATTTTGTAATTCTACCTTTAAAATTTTCATAACACAATAAATTACTGATTTTTAACAGCTTGTAATATTTCATTAAAAGCATCCCAAACTTTTGGTTTTTCTTTTAAATCGTACCCCATTTCTTCACATTTTAATTTAAAAACTTCTGTTGGCAGTAATTCTTTAATAGATTTAGAGTTTTCTAAATACTCTTCAATTCCTTTAATTTTACGTTTATTCTTTAAAGAAATTTTTAATATTTCAAACAAATAATCTTCTGCATCCTTTTTTAAATTATCTGTATTTACGGTATTATCTTCTTTTAACACAATTTCTACCCAAGGAGTTAATCCATATGAATTAGAAACAATACTAGAAAATTTAGTTAAGCATTCTGCTAACGTACCTACTAGTTTGTAAAACTCTCTAAAACGAGGAACAAAAACATCTTCTATACCTGTTATTTTGTTATTATTAATGGTTAAAACAAGTACTTTCTTTTCATAAGAAACTTCACTAAAACTTAAAATATTAGGAGAACCTGAGTACCTGACTTTGCTATTTTCTCCTACAATTTGAGGTCTGTGTAAATGTCCTAAAGCAACATAATCAAAATAAGCAGGAAAATCTTCTGCTCCAATATGTCCTAGCGTACCTACATAAATATTTTGTTCACTATCTGAAACAGAGCCTCCAATAGCAAATAAATGTCCCATGGCAATAACAGGTGCATTTGTTGTATTTATAAGTTTACATTGTTTTGCAGATGCTTTATAATGATTGATTAACGCTGTTTTGTATTTATCTGTCAATTCATCAAAGGACTCTCCCGCTACTGCACGTCTAATATCTCCATCACGCAAATAAGGTACAGCACCTACAATTACTTTTTCATCATTAATTGTAATTTCAAAAACTTCATCTTCTATATTAGCAGTTGCCTTACCCACCACTTTTATAGACAATGCATCTAATATATGTTTTGGTGCATTTAAAGTTCCGGCAGAGTCATGATTACCTCCTGTAATAATTACAGATTTACAACTAGTAGCTTTTAATTTTACTAAAAAGCTATAGTACATTTCTAAACTTTGGTTAGATGGAGAACCGGTATCAAAAACATCACCAGAAATTAATAATACATCAATCTTATTTTCTATAATATAATTTTCTATCCAACTTAAAAACAAAGTTTGTTCTTCAAATTGAGAATACTCATGTAATCTATGTCCTAAATGCCAATCGGCTGTATGCAGTATTTTCATGTAATTGTTAACACATTTTTATTGTAAAAAAATTGTAACAGATACCTATAATTAAGTATTGTTTTTTGTTGATGTAAAAACTGAATGAAACACTAAATAACATCTTACAGATGCAACCTTTAATTGTTTTAGTGTAAAATTTTAAATAGCAATTCTTTTAAAATATCTTCTTGAGATTGACTTGCCCCCACCCCTTTACTTTTTAAATCTGCTTCTCTTAAAGTAGCAATTACTTGTGCTACTTTTCGCATAGGATAATTTCTTGCTGCTAAGAAATATTCATCTACAAAATAAGGACTAACCCCTAAAGATCTTGCTACAGTGTTTTTAGATTTATCTTTTAAGCCATGAAATAATAACAACTGTGTAAAAAAACTATTTAACAAAGAAATAGTCATTACTAATGGGTTGTTTTTAGGATTTTCAGAAAAGTAATTAATAATTCTATTTGCCTTTAATATATTTTTTTCGCCAACAGCTTTTCTTAACTCAAAATTATTAAAATCTTTAGATATACCAATATTATCCTCTATATGCTTGTCGTTAATAATTGTTTCTTTAGGTAAAATAAGCATTAATTTATCTAGCTCATTTGCTATTTTACTTAAATCTGTCCCCAAAAACTCAACTAGCATTTGTGCTGCTTTGGGTTCTACTTGATATTTTTTTCCGCTTAAAATTCTTCTAATCCAATCAGCAACCTGATTTTCATACAGTTTTTTGCTTTCATAAATTAAACCAGATTTTGCTATAGCTTTGTGTAGTTTTTTTCTTTTGTCTAACTTTTTGTATTTATAATTTACTACTAAAACCGTAGTAAGTTGTGGGTTTTCGGCATAACTCACTAATTTTTCTATAGTTCTACTTAAATCTTGAGCTTCTTTAACAATAATTACTTGTTTGTCTGCCATCATTGGATAGCGTTTTGCAGCAGAAACTATAGCTTCTATACTAGTATCTCTACCGTATAATATCTGTTGATTAAAACCCTTTTCTGTTTCATCTAAAACATTTTGTTCTATATAGTCAGATATTTTATCGATATAATATGATTCTTCACCCATTAAAAAATAAATAGGTTTAATATTACCATTTTTTATATCCGAAACAATATTTTTAATCTCGTTCATTTTCTTACTTTTGATTGATGATAAAACTGAACCTACCAACTTCTAATTTCCGACTCAAAAGTAGCGAAAATAAGACGCTTATTTTTGATAATTTAAGAAAAAAGTACTTGGTTTTAACTCCAGAAGAATGGGTACGACAGCACTTTGTTAGATTTTTAATAGATTACAAAAACTACCCAATTTCTTTAATTGCTTTAGAAAAACAACTAACTATAAATAACAGAAAAAAAAGAACCGATATCTTGGTATTTAATACCTTAGGTACTCCCGATATTATTGTAGAATGTAAAGCCCCATCTATAAAAATTACGCAAGATACTTTTGACCAAATAGCACGTTATAATTTAAAATTAAAAGCCAATTATTTAATTGTCACCAATGGCTTAGAGCATTTTTATTGTAAAATGGACTTTGAAAATGAAACCTATATTTTTCTTAGAGAAATTCCTGATTACAATTAAGAAATCTTTAGCTGTAAACTAATTTATATAATGTAAATTCGCAACCTTGAAAATAGCTATCGTCATATTAAATTGGAATGGACAAAAACTCTTAGAACAGTTTTTACCTTCTGTCGTAAATTTTAGTTTGCAACAAACAGAAATTTATGTAGCAGACAACGCATCTACAGACACCTCTATTGCATATGTAAAAAAGCATTTTAGTACCGTTAATATTATTGAAAACAATGTAAATGGTGGCTATGCTAAAGGATATAATGACGCTTTAAAACAAATTAACGCAGATATTTATTGTCTTTTAAACTCTGATGTAGAAGTTACCAAAAATTGGTTAAATCCAATTATTTCTTTATTTAATAATGATAAAAAAACAGCTATTGTACAGCCTAAATTATTAGATTTTAAAGACAAAACAAAATTTGAATATGCTGGTGCTGGGGGTGGTTTTATAGATTTATTTGGATACCCATATTGCAGAGGACGTGTTTTTAATGATTTAGAGGTAGATAAAAATCAGTTTAATGATGTTACTGATATATTTTGGGCTTCTGGGGCTTGTTTATTTATTAGAGCTAATATTTACCATCAGTTAGGTGGTTTAGATGAAGATTATTTTGCTCATCAAGAAGAAATTGATTTATGCTGGAGGACTCAAAACATTGGTTATAAAGTTAAGTATGTTGGTACTTCTACTGTTTATCATGTTGGAGGTGCTACTCTACAGGAAACGAATCCTCATAAAACGTATTTAAATTTTAGAAATAGCTTACTTAATATAATTAAAAACGTTCCTAAAAAATGGTTTCTGTTTATTGTTTTTTCTAGGTTAGTTTTAGATGGAATTGCAGGTATTAAATTTATTTTAGAATTAAGACCTATACACACTTGGTCTATTATAAAAGCGCATTTTAGTTTTTATAAGAACTTCTTTAAGTTTTTAAAGAAACGCAAAAAACTTTCTAAAAAAAGTGATTATTATAAACATACAAGTATTGTTTTGCAATATTTTGTACGAGGGAAAAAAACTTTTAACGATTTAAAGTAATTTTTACTAAAATATGCGAAAAATAATTTTTCAAACCATAATACTGGTTTTAGTAGTAACAAATTTAAAAGCTCAATCAATAATTAACAACTTTTATATTGACGGGAGCTATAACTTTGTAAAAGATAATTCAATTTCACCTTTTTTAAAAACTAATTTTTCTGATCCAAAGCAAACACAATTTGGCTTTAATACAAATATTGGTTACAAATTAAGTGAAAACTTTATAATAGGTCTTGGTTTTAATTATCAGCAAGATAAAATAACGTTTATAGAGGTAGTTAATCTTTCTACTGGAGCTGAAAACATTAAATTTAGATTTATAGATAAAAAAGTTACTCCGTCTTTATTTCTTAAATATTTAAAAACAATAAATAGTAAAATAACTCTAGGGGTAAGAACAAATGTAGGCTATCAATATGATACTGATATTATAGACATATCACCTAACACAATAAAAGTCAAGGTTCAAACAAATGAAATTAATATTACTGTATCACCTTTAACTCAATTATTTCTAACCAATAAATTAGGTATACAACTAAGTTATACGTTGTTTAATGTAGACTTTGACTTTAATAGAAATCCTTCAGACTTAAAGCTAGGTCTATTTTATTACTTTGATAAAAGGAAATAAAATAATTACAAAACGTCTAAACTACCTTTACCTTCTCTAATTACCTCAGGATAACCATCAGTAAGATCTATAATTGTAGAACCTTCATTACCTCCGTAACCGCCATCTATCACTAAATCAACTAAATTACCCCATTTTTCATAAATCAGTTCAGGGTCTGTTGTATATTCTAGTATTTCGTCTTCATCTCTAATAGAGGTAGACACAATAGGATTTCCTAAACTAGTTACTAGTTCTCTTATAATTGTATTATCTGGAATACGAATTCCTACAGTTTTTTTCTTTTTAAATATTTTTGGCAAATTTTTGCTACCTGGTAATATAAAAGTATAAGGTCCTGGTAAAGCTCTTTTTAAAATTTTAAACGTGGCTGTATCTATTTGCTTTACATAAT
>CALHCK010000074.1 GCA_937936695.1 uncultured Polaribacter sp. | reverse complement strand
ACTCATTTCTTTTACAAGCTCTGTTTCTTCAGAATAATTAATAATAATAGAAACAGCATTAGAAGCTGCCTTTTGCTCTAAAAAAGCATGGTCTGTTAATATTTGCTCTAAATTTACTTTAGCAATATCTGCCCAAGAAGTCTCTGTTTCAAACTGTAATCCTAACATAGTATATACTCTATTTTAAAATACAAAAATAAGCATATTATCTATGTAAGAAACTACTTGTTTATTTTATTATTTCTAAGTTTTTAAATCCTCTATGCAGATGATAAATGTGAAGTTAAACTAATAATAACATTCTTTAATGTCATAGCATTATAGTAATGTAGGGCGTTGGTGTAATAACAACAATATCACCTAATAAATATAAAGACTGTATTAATGTCTCTAGAGCTATTATAATGATTAGTGTGGAATATATAGATTTACAACCTTCTGCAAAAAGAATATTTGGTTATTGAATTACTTGTTTTATAAACCACAATAACTAAAAAGACAATATAAGAGACAATGTAGTTATTTCTAAATTTTTTTTTAAAATAAAAAAAAGCACATTTTTTATTTTGATGATACATAAACATCCTTAAATTTACCCTAAATCGATTTTACAAGAAATGTTAGAACTAGCAGGAATTATTATATTAGGAATATTAGCACAATGGTTTGCATGGAAATTTAAAATACCTGCTATTTTACCTTTAATATTAATAGGTTTGTTAGTCGGTCCTATAGCAGCTGAATTTTTTAGTGAAGATGGAACCAAATGGATAGAACCTATATGGAATGGTAAAAAAGGGTTGTTTCCAGGAGAATCGCTCTATTATTTTGTGTCTTTGGCAATTAGTATTATTCTTTTTGAAGGTGGTTTAACGTTAAAAAGAAACGAAATTAAAAATGTAGGACCAGTAATCACAAAATTAATAACTATAGGGTCTGCAATAACTTTTTTTGGAGCAGGTTTTGTAGCTCATTATATTTTTAACTTAGGATTAGAACTTTCTTTTCTTTTTTCTGGATTGATAATAGTTACAGGACCTACTGTAATTACACCTATTTTAAGAAACATCCCTCTTAAAAAAGATATTTCAACGGTTTTAAAATGGGAAGGAATTTTAATAGACCCTATAGGAGCGTTAGTTGCTGTTTTGGTGTTTGAGTTTATAAGTGTTGATGGTGGAGGTGGTTTTACAAAAACCGCTTTAATAGAGTTTGGTAAAATTTTACTTTTTGGTACCACTTTTGGTTTTACTTTTGCACATGCATTAGCTTATGCTACAAATAAAAAATTAATTCCGCATTATCTTTTAAACGTAGTTTCTTTATCTACTGTTTTGTTGGTTTTTGTAGCATCAGAAATATTTGCTCATGAATCTGGTCTTTTAGCTGTTGTGGTTATGGGAATGGTTTTAGGAAACGGAAAATTAAATAACTTAAAAGAATTACTTTACTTTAAAGAGTCTTTAAGTGTTTTGTTAATTTCAATCTTATTTATTTTATTATCAGCAAACATAAATATAGAAGATTTAATGCTTTTGTATACCTGGAAAACAGCAGCTTTATTTGCTGTAGTTGTATTTGTTATAAGGCCTTTAGCTGTTTTTGTTAGTACAAGAAATTCTAAATTAAAGTTTAATGAAAAACTATTTATAAGTTGGGTTGGGCCTCGTGGTATTGTTGCAGCTGGTATTGCATCTCTATTTGGTAGTAAATTATTAAAACAAGGAATAGAAGGAGCAGAGTATATTACTCCGTTAGTATTTATGATTGTGTTAGGTACCGTTTTATTAAATGCTACTACAGCACGTTTTTTTGCAAGAGCCATTGGGGTATTCTTAAAAAAATCGGATGCTATTTTATTTGTAGGAGCTTCTAATCCGGTAAGATTAATAGCAGGATATTTAAGAGATAAAGGGAAAAGAATTATTTTAATAGATTCTAATCAAAACAATGTAGAGTTGGCTTTAGAAGAAAATTTAGAAGCTTTTAAAGAAGATATTTATGATGATGAAATTACCAATAATATAGAGTTAAACGATGTTGGTTATTTAATAGCTTTAACAGCTAGTGATATGGTTAATCAGCATGCGTTAACAAACTTTACAGAGTTTTATGGTGAGCACGGAGCCTTTAAATTAGCATCATCAGAAGAAGTTATAGAGGCTACTGAAAAAGAAAGAGAAGGCTTTTTTACACCAAGTGATGACTATATAAACTTAAGTGAAGCGTATAGGGAAAACCCTGTTATTCATGAAGTAAAGATTGAAAACGAGCTAGAATACAATAATATCTTAGAACTTTTTTCTAAAGAAGAAAAATCGATTCCTTTATTTATAGAAAAAGACAGAGGTATATATTTAATTGCTGAATTTGAAAGAGATAATAAAGTAAAAGAAAACTTACTATTGTCTTATTTAGGAAAAGAGATAGGAGACAATTATAAATCGAGTTCGAAAGACTGACGCAATTTATCTAATAAAGGATTCTTTTCTTTAAGTTTATTGTATTTTTCTTGTGGTGTGTAGGCAAATTTTTTCTCTACAGTTTCATTTAAAACTTCAATAATTTCTATTCCGTAATTATTTAATTTTTCTCGTAAAAACTTTAATAATTTAGGACGACCTTTTTTAAATTGATCTTGCATTAATTTATTAGGTACCGAAAAATAAATTTTAAAATCTTTTTCTAATTTAGGAACATCTGTGCCTATAATAGAAGCAATACTTTTTTCTCCTTTTTTATTTAATATTGTAATGTATTCTTTCCAAAGAACTTGTAATTCTTTTTCAGAAAAAAGATCTTTAGGGTAGTCGTCATAATTTTCTTCTACAGCAACTTTAGCAACTTCCTTTTTTTGATGTATGCTTTTTAAAGATAAAGAAGAAGTTCTTTTTTTAAGAGTTTTTAAAATAGGTTTTACAGCTTTAGGTTTTTCCTCTACTATTTTGGTGGTATTAACAACGTTATTTGTAGTTGAGGTTTGTTTAACCGGTGTTACAAGTTGTTTTTTCTTTACAGGAGAAGAAAGTGCTTGAAAAAAAGTAGCGGGTATTATGTAGTTAGCTACTTTTTTTTTTTCTCCATCAAAAGTGATAGAGGCAATTTGCATAATAGTTAATTCTACAAGCAGTCGTTGGTTTTTACTAGCTCTGTATTTTAAATCGCAATCATTTGCTTTGTCTATCGCTTGCATTAAAAAAGGAATGCTAGCCTTGGTTGCTTGTTCTAAATATCTTTTTTTAGCGGTATCTCCAACCTCTAGTAATTCAATAGTAACTTTATCTTTAGCCACTAATAAATCTCTAAAATGACTCGCTAACCCATTTATAAAATGATGTCCTTCAAAACCTTTTCCTAAAATGGTATTAAAAGCGTTTAATACTTCGGGTATCTTATTGGCCAACATTAAATCCGTCATATTAAAATACGTCTCGTAATCTAATACGTTTAAATTTTCTGTTACAGCTTCTCTTGTTAAATTGGTGCCAGAAAAACTAACAACTCTATCAAATATAGATAGCGCATCTCGCATAGCACCGTCTGCTTTTTGAGCAATAATATGTAGCGCATCATCATCAGCGGTAATATTTTCTTTATCGCAAATTTGTTTCAGATAGTTTTTAGCATCTAAAACACCAATTCTTTTAAAATCAAAAATTTGACAACGAGATAAAATAGTTGGTATAATTTTATGTTTTTCTGTAGTTGCTAAAATAAAAATAGCATGTGCAGGTGGTTCTTCTAAAGTTTTTAAGAACGCATTAAAAGCAGCTTGAGACAACATGTGTACCTCATCTATAATATATACTTTGTATTTACCGGTTTGTGGTGGAATACGAACCTGATCTGTTAAACTTCTAATATCGTCTACAGAATTGTTAGAAGCGGCATCTAGCTCAAAAATATTAAAGGCAAAATCTTCATCTTCTGAGGCTTCTATATCTTGTTGATTAATTTTTTTAGCTAAAATTCTTGCACAAGAGGTTTTACCAACTCCTCTAGGACCTGTAAAAAGTAGCGCCTGTGCTAAGTGGTTGTTTTTTATAGCATTGTCTAACGTATTTGTAATGGCTTGTTGCCCAACAACATCCTCAAAGTTTTGAGGACGATATTTACGTGCAGAAACTATAAAATGCTCCATGAATCCAATTTAAATTAGTTCAACAAAAGTAAGTATCTACTTCTTTTTTTACAAGATGCTTTCTTAAGAAAATGCTAAAGTTGTAAACAAGTTGTAAATAGTTTTAAAAGTACCCGACTTAATTGGTATCAAAGTAATAGTTTTTGATATTAAAAGTTCTAGAAATTGTACCAGGGACTGGGTGGTTTACTTGGTACAATTTTTTAATTTAAAAAATAAAATAAATATGAATGTTATAAAATCTCTTCTTACAATAAGTTTTTCTTTTCTATTATTATCCTGTTTTGGTTTTTCTGATAAAAAGGAAGATTCTAAAAAAGCTGTTTTTACACCAACTGAAACTACTAAAGTGGCATATTTTGCAAGTGGTTGTTTCTGGTGTGTAGAAGCTATTTTTGAAAGTGTTAATGGAGTAGAAGAAGCTATTTCTGGTTATGCAGGTGGTAATACACTTAATCCTACTTATCGTAAAATTGGAACTGGAGCAACAGGGCATGCGGAAACTGTAGCGGTTTATTACAACCCAAATATTGTTTCTTTTGCTACTTTGGTAGATGTTTTTTTTGGGTCTCATAACCCAACAACAATTAACGGACAGCATCCAGATTATGGTTCTCAATATAGATCTATTGCATTTTATAATAACGATTCTGAAAAAGCAACAATAAAAAAGGCTATTGATAAGTTAAATAAAGAAGTTTATAAAGGTAAAATAGCGACAGAAGTTACTAAGTTTACTAAGTTTTATGAAGCGGAAGAGTATCATCAAGATTTTGAAAAAAGAAATCCGAATCAAGGGTATGTAAGAGCTGTGTCAATTCCTAGATTAAATCGTTTTAAAAAGAAATTTCCTTCTATTTTAAAAAAAGAAAGTCATTAAGTTGTTTTACGAGCAAATAGAAACATTATATGTTTGATTCTTAATTGTAATGTAAACATTTTCAGTAATATGAGTTGTTAGGTTCTGTTTGAAACCATGTTGTTTATAGTTTTATTTGTTATACTTTTACGTAAAATTTAATTGAAAAAATTCAGTTAAATGATAATGAAATAAGATATGAATACAATATTTACAGATGCTAGTTTTAATAACATGCTAAATGTGGCAAACCGTTACGGAATAAGTATTAATGCTGTTACAGATTTAACGCACACACTTATGAGAAATAATGGAACAATGGCTCAATTTAATATTGCAGAGTTAGGTGGAGGTGGACAATGGATGCAAGGGGGTATGACAATGGTTGGTGATATGTTTAATAATCAACTAAAGGCAACTGTAGATGGTCTTTGTATAGAATTATCAAATTTAATACATCAAGGAGGAATTCAATATAAACCTTTACCAAAAAATCAAGGTGGTTTTCAATCATCAAATTCAGGAAATTGGTGGGGAGATTTAGGTTTTCCAAATTCTACAGGAAGCCAAAATAATACAAGCTATGCGATTTTTTCGAATATAGCTAGATTAGCGATTCAAGAAAACGGAAAGGTAACTGTTTTTAATACTTTAGATCATCAAATAGGTGGTACAGGGCAACAGCAAGGAGGTAACTATTCTGTTAGTTTTACGAGTCAATATGGTATTGTAAACTTGAGTTCTTTACCAATTGTTTCTGGAGGAAATAATACTACAGAAGATGATTCTGTAAATGTCGAAATTATTCAAAATCAACCGATAGAACAAATAGTTCAAGAAATTCCTGTTGCATTAACTAATAATACTGTAAATGATTTTGAAGAAGATATTTTCGTAAAAATAGAAAAGATAGCCGCTTTAAAAGATAAAGGTATTTTAACTGTAGCCGAATTTGAAAATAAAAAATCGGAGTTATTAAGTAGATTATAGCCTTATAAACAAATTAAAATTTTAAAAAAAAGGGACTCTTTAAGAGTTCCTTTTTTATTTAATTACTGATTATTTTAAGAACCAATTCTTTTGTTAGCGGTTGCCCGTTAGCCATTTCTTTAATTTTATCAAAAGTAAAAACAAAACTACATCCTGCTTTGTACTCAGAGCAACCGTAAGCAGTTTTTCCTTTTAAAACAGTTCCTTTTTTACATTTAGGACAGCTTATTTTATCTGAACTAGTTTTAGGTGTATCTGTTTTTTTTACAGCGGATTTTTTAGGAGCTAATTGCAAGTTGAAAAGATCGTCAAAATGCACTAATCCTTCAATATTTCCATTTTCAGTTTTAAATCCTTTTAAGTTGGTAGTGCATCCTTTGTCAATTAATCGGATAATCTGATTTTCTGATACTTTTTTACCAAACATTAAAAAAGGAATTTTTAATGTACAGTTATTTTTATATTCAGAGCATCCGTAGGCAGTTTTTCCTTTTAAAACAGTTCCTTTTTTACATTTGGGGCATGTTTTACCTACTACTTGTTTTTTAGTTTTAGATTTGGTTGCAGTTTTTTGTGGAATTTTTTTCTCTGTTTCGTGAGAAATTCTTTTTGAAGATGTGTTAGAACGTACCTCGTAAACCAATTGGTCTACCATTTTTTTCATATTATTAATAAAAGTACCCGCGTTAAAGTCTCCTCTTTCTATTTCTTTTAATCGTTTTTCCCAACGACCTGTTAGTTCTGCGGATTTTAATAATTCGTTATCAATAATTGTAATTAAATCGATACCTGTTTGTGTTGGTAATACTAATTTCTTTTTACGTTCTATGTATTTTCTTCTAAATAATGTTTCTATAATACTTGCGCGAGTAGAAGGTCTACCAATTCCGTTTTCTTTCATTAACTCTCGCATTTCATCATCATCTACTTGTTTTCCTGCTGTTTCCATGGCACGTAACAAACTAGCTTCTGTGTAATTTCTTGGTGGTTTGGTTTCTTTTTCTAAGAAAGACGGAGTGTGGGTTCCTTTTTCACCTTTAACAAAAGCAGGTAGTGTAACGGCTTCTGTTACTTCTTTTTTTATTTTACTTTCTTTAGTTTTAAAAACAATTCGCCACCCTTCAGTTAAAATTTCTTTACCAGTAGTTTTAAAAGGCACATCGGCAGCTTTACCAATAACAGAAGTGTTCGAAACATCAGAATCTGGATAGAATACTCCAATAAATCTTCTGGTAATAATATCGTAAACTTGCTGTTGGTTGTATTGCAAGTTCCCTTGGATTCCTGTTGGAATAATGGCGTGGTGATCCGTTACTTTTTTATCATCAAAAACACGTTTAGACTTTTTAATTTTAGTACCTAAAAGAGGTTGGGTTAACTCGCTGTAATTGGTAAGTTTTGTTAAAATACCAGTAACTTTTGGGTAAATATCATTTGGTAAAAAAGTAGTATCTACTCTTGGGTAAGTAACTACTTTCATTTCATATAATTTCTGAACAATTTTTAATGTTTCATCTGCAGAAAAACCAAATTTATTGTTGCAATATACTTGTAAACCTGTTAAATCGAATAGTTTAGGAGCGTACTCTTTTCCTTTCTTTTTAGTTACAGAAATAATTTCAAAATCAGATTCTGCTACTTTATTGGCTAAAACCTGTCCGTCTTCTTTTTTAGTGAATCGACCATCTTCGTAATTAAAAAGCGTATTTCTGTATGTGGTCTGAAGTTCCCAGTAAGGCTGTGGTTTAAAGTTTTTAATTTCCATAAACCGATTAACTAACATGGCTAAAGTAGGAGTTTGCACTCTACCTACAGACAATACTTGTTTGTAACCACCAAATTTTACGGTATACAAACGGGTTGCATTTAAGCCTAAGAGCCAATCGCCAATAGCTCTAGAATATCCTGCATAGTATAAATTGTCGTATTTTTCTGAAGATTCTAAATTATTAAACCCCTCTTTAATAGCTTCTTCTGTTAAAGAAGATATCCATAAACGCTGTACTTTACCTTTGTAATTACATTGGTTAATTACCCAACGTTGTATAAGTTCTCCTTCTGTACCCGCATCCCCGCAGTTAATAACAACATCTGCTTTTTCAAATAAACTTTTTACAATGTTAAATTGTTTTTTTATACCTGCGTCGCCTGTAACTTTGGTGTCAAAGCGTTCTGGTAACATGGGTAAATTGTTAAGATCCCAGCTTTTCCAATGCGGTTTGTAGTCTTTTGGTTCTAAAAGTGTGCACAAATGCCCAAAAGTATAAGTTACAGCATAACCGTTGCCTTCGTAAAAACCATCACGTTTTGTGTTGGCTCCTAGAATATTAGCAATTTCTTTTGCTACACTGGGTTTTTCGGCTATACAGACTTTCAAATTTGGAGTTTTTTAAGAGGTCGAAAGTAAGAAAATAAAT
>CALHCK010000073.1 GCA_937936695.1 uncultured Polaribacter sp. | reverse complement strand
GATTTTTTAGCTACCTCTCTTGCCGCTGCAATGTGTTTTGCCGTATAAATACTATTTTTTTCTCTTTTATTATTGCAATATTTATAAGGATCATCAAACAAACCCAACTGAAACTTAACTCTTAAAATACGTTTTACAGCATTGTTTAAATTTTCTTCAGATACTTTATTTTCTTTAATTAATGCTTTTAAATGCATTTCATAGGCATGCGATTCCATATCCATATCACTCCCAGCATGTAATGCAATTTTAGCCGCTTCTTTTTTATTTTTAGCAAAACCATGAATTTGCATTTCTCCAATAGATCCCCAATCAGAAACAACAAAACCCTTCCAACCCCAATCACCCTTTAAAATATCTCTTTGTAACATTTTATGTCCGGTAGCTGGTATTCCATCAATATCATTAAAGGCATTCATAAAAGTAGCTACACCTGCTTTAGCCACTGCCTTAAAAGGAGGTAAAATTGCATTATGTAACTCAAATTCTCCTACATTTACAGTATTATAGTCTCTACCCGCTTCGGCAAAACCATAGCCTGCAAAATGTTTTGCACATGCCGCAATGGTGGTTTCTTTAGATAAATCATCACCCTGAAAACCTTTAACCCTAGCTACACCAACAACAGCATTTAAATACGGATCTTCTCCTGCACTTTCCATTACCCTACCCCAACGCGCATCTCTAGACACATCTACCATAGGAGCAAAAGTCCAATTTAAACCAGCTGCTGAAGCTTCTTTTGCAGCAATTGCTGCCGATTTCTTAATAATATCTAAATCCCAACTCGCACTTTCTGCAAGCGGAATTGGAAAAATAGTTTTAAAACCATGAATTACATCAAAAGCAAACATCATAGGTATTTTAAGCCTTGAGTTTTCCATAACTAACTTCTGAGCTGCTCTAATTTCTTTTACAGATGTAACGTTTAAAAGAGAACCTACATGTCCCTTTTTAATTTTTTCTACTTTTTTATGAGCTCCTCTAGATTTAGGCGGACCTGTTAAATCCCATCCTCCTGCATATTGTGTCATCTGACCAATTTTTTCATCAAGATTCATTAAACTTAATACAGAATCTACTTTTTGATCTATAGTTGTAACTTCTAAATTTTGTTTATTTTTAGAAATGTTACAACCTACAAACCCTACACTTATTATAGCTAGAACAAAAGATTTTTTGATGATATTTTGCATTTAAATTGATTTTTTAACGCTTAAACTTACAAAAATCACAAAAGAAATCTAGTGCTATTATTTGTTTTCTGCCAATTTGTCATTAAATTTCATTTTTGGTTGTATATTTGCATACTTTCTAATGATAAATTGATAGATGGAACACGTAGAAAAAACCATAAACGAGAAAATACAAGGAAAAGCCCTTGTTACTGAACATAAAAAAGAAAACACTAAAAAACTATTTATAGAGAGCTACGGTTGTCAAATGAATATGAACGATAGTGAAATAGTTGCTGCAATTTTAGATAAAGAAGGATATAACACTACCCAAATTTTAGAAGAAGCAGATTTGGTATTGGTAAATACGTGTTCTATTAGAGAAAAAGCAGAAACCTCTGTTCGTAAAAGGTTACAAAAATACAATCGTGTTAAACAAGAGTCTAATAAAAAAATGAAAGTAGGCGTTTTAGGCTGTATGGCTGAACGTTTAAAAGAAAAGTTTTTAGAAGAAGAAAAAATTGTAGACCTTGTTGTAGGCCCTGATGCTTACAAAGATTTACCTAATTTATTAGCAGATGTTTATGAAGGTAGAGATGCCGTAAATGTTATTTTATCTAAAGAAGAAACTTATGGAGATATTGCACCTGTAAGACTAAATTCTAATGGCGTATCTGCATTTGTTTCTATTACAAGGGGTTGCGACAATATGTGTACTTTTTGCGTAGTGCCATTTACTCGCGGACGAGAAAGAAGTAGAGACCCAAAGAGTATTTTAGAGGAAATTCAATCTATGGTTGATAAAAACTTTAAAGAAATTACACTACTTGGCCAAAACGTAGATAGCTTTTTATGGTACGGAGGAGGATTGAAAAAAGACTTTAAAAAAGCTTCTGAAATAGCACAAGCAACTGCTGTTGACTTTGCGCAACTTTTAGATATGTGTGCTACACGTTTTCCTAAAACACGTTTTCGTTTTTCTACCTCTAACCCTCAAGACATGAGTTTAGATGTAATACACACTATGGCTAAACATAAAAACATTTGCAAATACATACACTTACCTGTACAAAGTGGTAGTAATGCAATGTTAAAAGCCATGAACAGACAACATACCAGAGAAGAATATATGGAGTTGGTGGATAATATTTTTAAAATTATTCCTGAAATGTCTTTATCTCAAGATATGATTGTTGGTTTTTGTGGTGAAACTGAACAAGATCATAAAGATACTTTAGATTTAATGGAGCATGTAAAATATGATTTTGGTTTTATGTTTGCGTACTCTGAAAGACCAGGAACTTTAGCTGGTAAAAAAATGGAAGATGATGTTCCGTTTGCTACTAAAAAAAGAAGATTACAAGAAGTTATAGATTTACAACAAAAACATGCTTTGTACAGAACACAACAGCATTTACATAAAGTTGAAGAAGTTTTAATAGAAGGAACTTCTAAGAAAAACCCTAATGAGTGGAAAGGTAGAAACACACAAAATACTGTAATTGTTTTTCCTAAAGAACATTATAAATTAGGTGATTTTGTAAATGTAAGAGTAGAAGATTGTACTTCTGCTACTTTAAAAGGTACTGCTGTTGGTTATTCTGACAACAACTAACTAAAAGCAACTTTTATTTTGAGAACAAAACTTTTTACTTGCTAGAAAATTCAGGAAACGAAACAGTAGATACAAATACTGTTTTTAACTGTCAACAAAAAAGAAATCTTACAATTATAGATTATTTTTTAGGAAACATAAAGTATGGTAAAATAATTGCTACTCTTAATAAAGACACCTTAGATATGTTGTATTAATGTATAACACACAATAACGAATTAAAAGCTAAAAAGCAATTACCAAAATAACACAACTAAAGAAAAAATTCTTTTACAGTTAAAATGGTAATGGTTAAATGAAAATAAAGAAGACGGAGTTTCGGAATATAGAGAGAAATAAACTATGGAAAATTTACAAGCTTTAAAACAACGTTTCGGGATTATTGGTAACGACATACACCTTAATAGAGCTTTAGAAAAAGCTGTAAGAGTAGCTCCTACCGATATTTCTGTTTTAGTTACTGGTGAAAGTGGTGTTGGTAAAGAAAATATTCCTAAAATAATTCATCAATTATCGCATAGAAAACATGCCAAATATATTGCAGTAAACTGTGGTGCTATTCCGGAAGGAACTATAGATAGTGAACTTTTTGGTCACGAAAAAGGTGCTTTTACAGGAGCAACACAAGACAGAAAAGGGTATTTTGAAGTAGCTGATGGTGGTACCATTTTTTTAGATGAAGTTGGAGAGTTGCCTTTAACAACACAAGTACGTTTATTGCGTGTTTTAGAAAATGGCGAATTTATAAAAGTAGGTTCTTCTAAAGTATTAAAAACAAATGTTAGAATTGTTGCCGCAACAAACGTTAACATGCAAACTGCCATAGAAAAAGAAAAATTTAGAGAAGATTTATACTATAGATTAAGTACTGTAGAAATTAATTTACCCGCTTTAAGAGATCGTAACGAAGATATTCATTTACTATTTAGAAAATTTGCTGCAGATTTTGCTCAAAAATACAGAATGCCTTCTGTTAGATTAGATGACAGTGCTGTACATATATTACTAGAATATCGTTTTCCGGGAAACATTCGTCAATTAAAAAACTTAGCAGAACAAATATCTGTTATTGAAGAAGATAGAATTATATCTGCACCTAAACTACAACAATACTTACCAAACAATGCTGGCAACTTACCTGTTTTAATTAAAGGCAAACAAGAAAATGATTTTTCTACAGAACGAGATATCATGTATAAAATTTTGTTTGATATGCGTAATGATATTAACGATTTAAAGAAATTAACTTTAGATTTAATGAAGAATGGAAATACGCAAGAAGTACAAGAAGAAAACCATCTTTTATTAGAAAAAATTTATGGTGATAAAAAACTAGAAGAACCTAATATTGAAGTTTTAAATATTACTCAAAATAGTAATTCGCAAAAAAAGGATTTTGATTTTATAGAAACCATAGAAGAAGATGAATCTTTATCTTTACAGGATAAAGAAATAGAAATGATAAAAAAATCGTTAGAAAAAAACAAAAATAAACGAAAACTAGCAGCAAAAGAGTTGGGTATTTCTGAAAGAACTTTGTACCGAAAAATTAAACAATACGATTTATAGCCTTATGAAAAAGACCTTATTTATTTTATTTTTTATCACAAGCTCTATATTACTTGTTGCTTGTGGGGCATATTCTTTTACAGGCGGTAATACTGGTGATGCTAAAACATTACAAGTAGATTTTTTTCCAAACCAATCTGTTTTAATAGAACCTACATTAAGCCAAACTTTTACTCAAGAGCTACAAGATTTATTTACAAGACAAACCAATTTAACCTTAGTTAAAAATAATGGTGATTTGTATTTTAGTGGAGAGATAACAGATTATAGAATTAATCCAACAAGTGCCTCTGCAAACCAAACTGCCGCACAAAACAGATTAACAATTACTGTAAATGTTCGTTTTGTAAATAAACTAAACGAAAAAGATGATTTTGAGAAACAGTTTTCTTTTTATTCGGACATTAACGCAACAGAACAAATTACAGGTAGCGTTTTAGAAGCTGCTTTAGATGAAATATTAGAACGAATTACACAGGATATATTTAATGCTTCAGTAGCAAAATGGTAGTTAATAAATTTATAGATATATTAGAAAGCAAGACAAAAATTGAGCAAGTAGAAACTGCTGAATTAAAATCTATAATTGGTGAATTCCCGTATTTTCAAACTGCTAGAGCTTTTTATTTAAAAGGCTTAAAAAATTCCGATAGCTTTAAATATAATAATGAGTTAAAAATTACTGCCGCATATACAACAGACAGAACAATCCTTTTTAATTATATTAGTTCAGATAGTTTTAACACTAAAAAAGCAGATATTCATCAGCAAATTTCAAAAAAAATATCTGAAGTTAAAATAGTTGACAAACCTATTAAAGCTATAAATGCAGCAATAGAAAAGATTTCTGAATTAACAAATCCTACTGAAAAAATAAAAAACATAGAGGATAAATTAGAAATAGGAAAACCAATTTCTTTTTCATCATTAGAAAATCATTCTTTTAATGAATGGTTGCAATTATCTAACAAAAAACCAATTGCAAGACCTATAAATAGAAAAACTGAAATTACTGCAGTAAAAAAATCACCTACAAAAGAAGATTTAATAGACTCATTTATAGAAAATAACCCAAAAATTAAACCATTAGCCAAAGACAAAACCATTGCCGTACCTATTGCAAAAAACAAACAAGACAATACGTTAATGACCGAAACACTGGCTAAGGTGTATTTAGAACAAAAAAAATATGAAAACGCAATACAAGCGTATAGAATTTTAAGTTTGAAATATCCAGAAAAAAGTGGTTTCTTTGCAGACCAGATTAAAAGAGTACAAATTTTACAAAAAAATAAATCATGAGTTATACAGCATTTTTAATTCTAATATTAATTGTAGCTATTGCATTAATATTAATTGTTATGGTACAAAACCCAAAAGGTGGAGGGTTGTCTTCTTCTTTCGGAGGTGGTGGAGCACAATCTTTAGGAGGTGTACAAAACACTAATGACTTTTTAGACAGAACAACTTGGACGTTAGCAATTGCTATGTTTGCATTAATATTATTAGCAAACTTTGCTATTCCAAGAAACGGAGACAACAATTTTCAGTTAAAAGAAACTTTAGAAGGTGTAGAAACTACTGCTCCTGAAGCTCCTGCAACAAATACAGATAATAGTACAAAATAAGTATTTATTACAATCTTTTAAGATGCCATCGTAATGACACGTTGGCATTTTTTTTGTCTAAATTTTACGTGTAAAATCAATAAAAGTAAAAATGTCAGTTTTACCATAATGGCATACTTTATGACAAAAGAGAGAGAAGTATATTTAATTAATCAAAAAACATAAAAATGGGATTAAACATTAAACCTTTAGCAGATAGAGTTCTTGTAGAGCCTGCTCCTGCAGAAACAAAAACAGCATCTGGATTAATTATACCAGATAATGCAAAAGAAAAACCTCAAAAAGGTACTGTAGTTGCCGTAGGTAGCGGTAAAGTAGATGAGCCTTTAACTGTAAAAGTTGGCGATACTGTTTTATACGGTAAATACGCAGGTACAGATTTAAAATTAGATGGCACAGACTATTTAATTATGCGTGAAGCTGATATTTTAGCAATTATATAATTAATCTACACTAATAGCTACAAAGCTTTTAGTTTAAAAATTAACAAAACAAAGCCAATTAGTAATAACCAAACTAATAGGCAAAAAAATAAATACAATGGCAAAAGATATTAAATTTGATATAGAAGCAAGAGACGGTTTAAAACGTGGTGTTGATGCTTTAGCAAATGCAGTAAAAGTAACTTTAGGTCCTAAAGGTAGAAACGTAATTATTTCTAAATCTTTTGGAGGACCAACAGTAACCAAAGATGGTGTTTCTGTTGCTAAAGAAGTAGAGTTAGAAAATGAGCTAGAAAACATGGGAGCTCAAATGGTAAAAGAAGTTGCTTCTAAAACCAATGATTTAGCCGGAGACGGTACAACAACTGCAACTGTATTAGCACAAGCAATTGTAAAAGAAGGATTAAAAAATGTTGCTGCTGGTGCAAATCCTATGGATTTAAAACGTGGTATTGACAAAGCTGTTGAAGCAATTGTTGCAGATTTAGAAAAACAAACTCAAAAAGTTGGTAATTCTTCTGATAAAATACAACAAGTAGCATCTATTTCTGCAAATAACGATGCTGTTATTGGAGACTTAATTGCAACTGCTTTTGGTAAAGTTGGTAAAGAAGGTGTTATAACTGTAGAAGAAGCTAAAGGAACAGATACGTATGTAGATGTTGTTGAAGGTATGCAATTTGATAGAGGATACTTATCTCCTTATTTTGTTACTGATGCAGACAAAATGGTTGCAGATTTAGAAAATCCTTATGTTTTATTATTTGATAAAAAGATTTCTAATCTTCAAGAAATTTTACCAATCTTAGAACCAGTTTCTCAATCTGGAAGACCTTTATTAATTATTGCTGAAGATGTAGATGGACAAGCATTAGCTACTTTAGTTGTAAATAAATTAAGAGGTGGTTTAAAAATTGCTGCTGTTAAAGCTCCTGGTTTTGGAGACAGAAGAAAAGCGATGTTAGAAGACATTGCTATTTTAACTGGTGGTACTGTAATTTCTGAAGAAAGAGGTTTTTCTTTAGAAAACGCAACTTTAGATTTATTAGGTACTGCAGAAGGTATTACAATAGATAAAGATAACACAACAATTGTAAATGGTTCTGGAGACGCAGATGCTATTAAAGCAAGAGTTGGTCAAATTAAATCTCAGATAGAAACTACAACTTCTGATTACGATAAAGAAAAATTACAAGAGCGTTTAGCTAAGTTAGCTGGTGGTGTTGCTGTTTTATATGTAGGTGCTGCTTCTGAAGTAGAAATGAAAGAAAAGAAAGACAGAGTTGATGATGCTTTACATGCTACAAGAGCTGCCGTAGAAGAAGGTATTGTTGCTGGTGGTGGTGTTGCTTTAGTACGTGCTAAAAAAGTATTAGAAGGCTTAACTACAGAAAACTTAGACGAAACAACAGGTGTACAAATTGTTAACAAAGCTATTGAAGCTCCGTTAAGAACTATTGTAGAAAATGCTGGTGGAGAAGGTTCTGTGGTTATTAATAAGGTTTTAGAAGGTAAACAAGATTTTGGATACGATGCTAAATCTGATGCTTACGTAAACATGTTAGATGCTGGTATTATAGACCCTAAAAAAGTAACACGTGTTGCATTAGAAAATGCTTCTTCTGTTGCTGGTATGATTTTAACTACTGAGTGTGCTTTAATAGATATTAAAGAAGATGCTCCTGCAGGTGGCGGAATGCCTCCAATGGGTGGTGGTATGCCAGGAATGATGTAGTAACTAGTTTACACATACAATTTAAAAAATCCGATAGAGAAAAACTCTATCGGATTTTTTTATATGAGTAATTAAGAGAATTTCTTATTTACAGAATACTAGTTTGTTTTCTTCACTTTTTTTAATTCTCCTTGATGATCTAAAATAACTTCAGAATCTCTGTATCTACAACAAGGGTGTACTGTTTGATATGCCTCATCAGTTGCTTTTAACTTATTTAAATCTGCCTCAACTACATCATGCCCTGCTTTTAAAATATTTTTTTTAATGGTTGATATTGCTGTTTTTCTTTCATCTACAATTACACTTAATTGATGTGTATTAACATCCCAAATAGCAAATTTTACTCCTTTTGTTTTTAAAGCAGCTGTTTGTATACGCGTTTTACACATACCACAAATTCCATCTACTTTAAAAGATATTTTTGCATTTTTATTTTTTTCTACTTCTTGAGATTGTATCGAAAATCCTGTCAATACAATACTTAACATTATTATATATTTTTTCATTTTTATTTAATTTTAAATCTTAATCCTGCATAAATAGTTCTTCCAAAAATAGGTGCATACACAATACTTGTATCAAAATATGCGCCAAAAGGTTCATTATTTGCTAAAACAGGATGCTGCTGTTTTACATTTGTTATATTTTCTGCTCCTCCATAAACTTCAAATTTATTTGAAAAAACTTTTGTTGTTTGAATATTTACCAACTGATATTCATTTGAAAAAGCTGGTAACTGAAAATTTAAAGGATTAGAAGAAGTATTAGGTAATCTTTGTTTACCTATATGATTAAAAGTTGCATCAAATTTCCATTTAGAGAATTTTGTGTTAGTTTTTGTTTCATAAGATGCGTTTGCAAAAAACCTGTTTTTAGGCTGAATTGGTTTTTGAAAACTGCCACTATTAAAATCTGTAACTACATCAAAATACTTATAAGCAGATCTTATATGTAAACGTTTTGCTAGATTATAATTAACTTCTACCTGAAAACTATTTGCAACACTTTTACCGTTTAAATCGTAAAAAGAAATTTCTTGAGGATTTTCCCAATCTACTACTACTTGGTTTATAAAATCTGTTACATAAAAATCGAATGTTATGTCTCCTTTTCTTTCTAAAATTTTAAATTTCTGTAAATAAGAAAGCCCATAGTTCCATGCCATTTCAGGATGTAAACCATAAATATTACCACCTGTATCATTAATATTAATTTGTCTAGAACTTGCAAACAATTGCTGGTTCTCTGCAAAAATATTAGCACTTCTTCTCCCCTTTCCTATAGATGCCCTTAAAGTACTATTTTCTAAAAATGCATAACGTACATGCAATCTTGGA
Organism: uncultured Polaribacter sp.; assembly: GCA_937936695.1. GTDB lineage: Bacteria > Bacteroidota > Bacteroidia > Flavobacteriales > Flavobacteriaceae > Polaribacter. Next base: position 11,429 of record CALHCK010000073.1, on the reverse strand, counting down.
GTTAAAAAATTACCTAACAGATTATGAGTATCAATTCTTACACCTGCATTTAAACTAAAATTTTCTAAATTATCAAACGCATATTCAAAAAAGGCTCCAACCGAATTTTCTTTTCTATAAAAATCTTCATTAAATTGTTGTTTCGCAATCAGCTCATCATAAATATCATACGCAAAACTAATTCCTGTTTTAAATTTGTTTTTTGTATCTCCTATAATCGAATTAAAAATAATATTAGAGTATATACTTTTATGAGTAATATTATATGTACTTAAACCAAAATAAGAGTCTTGTTGATGATTACTATAAGCAAATTGAAAACCTACACTTTGATAAGGTAAATCAGGAAAAACATAACCTAGTTTTGCAGAAGTATCTAAACGCTTTGTATCAATTTCGCTACCCCAAGCATTATTAGTTCCTCTATCTAATACAGGATTAAAATTAAAAGCTCCTGTTTGTTTTTTATCCTTTAAGTAACGAAAATTTAAAAAACTTACCCATCCATTTTTAGGATCCGTAAACTGCCACCTGTTCATAACATTAAATTGGTTAGATAACGGAATGTCTAAAAAATCATCTTTATTTCTATCAAATTTTTGCCCTCTATGATTTCCATGCAGATAAAAACCTGTTTGTATTTTTTTAGAAATTTTATGATTAAAATGCGTATTTACTTCTAACCTACCATTTACTGAGCCGTAGGTATTTAAAAAAAACGTATTATCAGTTAAAGGTTTTACTAATTCTGTATTTATTTGACCAGAAATACTTTCGAAACCATTTATAACACTACCAGCACCTTTACTTATCTGAATACTTTCTACCCAAGTACCAGGTGTAAATGTAAGCCCGTACACCTGACTAGCTCCTCTAACTGAAGGAATATTTTCTTGTGTAATTAACAAATACGGACTCTTTAAACCTAACATTTGTATTTGCTTGGTTCCTGTTAACGCATCTGTAAAACTAACGTCTATCGAGGGGTTTGTTTCAAAACTTTCCGCCAAATTACAACACGCAGCTTTAAGTAACTCTTCAGAATTTACCTGAAATTGATTGATTGTTGAAAAAGAAGATCTATAAACCGCTTCTTTTTCAGTTTTTAAAACCACCTCTTTTAAACTGTTATTTACTTTTAAGGAGTGATTTAACGGCTTTAAATTAAACACAGAAATAGTATCCGTTTTAAAACCTAAATAACTTATTATTAATTTTTTGTACGTTTTTTTATAAGGAATTACAAATGCTCCTTTAAAATTAGTTACGGTACCTACACTTGTATTTAACCAATGTACACTTGCACCTTCTAAACCTTGTTTTTTATTGATATTACTGCCATCTAAAACGATTCCTTCTAATTTATTTTGAGAAAAAATGAGTAGAGGCATCAATAGTAAAAAACTATTGACAACTATTTTTTTCATGATATTGTATGATTTTTATTAAACAACAAATAAGCATCCTCTTAAAAGAGGAAATATATACTGTGTTTAAAAAATCAAATTAAAAAGGTTTGATGTAGTATTTGATAATCTTTTTGAATATCGGGAGGAGGGAAAAAACTAGATTGAATTTTAGTATCATCCTGTTGTGTAAAAACGTATTGATACGATGCATAAAAAGCAAGTACAAATTGTTGCTTTTCTAAATTAAAATCATCTAACAAATGTTTTTGTAATTCGTCTTGCCCTTCAATATGATGAACTTCGTCTTTACAACAATTTTTCTTTGCAATTGTTTTACTCATTGTCATGCCGCAATCTTCAGCATCACCAGAAAAAGAAACATCCATTAAAAACTCTCCACAATAATGCTTTTCTACAGTAAAAGAAAATGTAGATAATAGCACTAAAGTTGCTAATATAACTGTGGTTATTTTATAAAGATGTTTTATCATTGAAATACAAATTTACAACAAAAATCTAAAAAACATTAAAATTATTTACTACTTCTTTTCTGGTAATAAAAAGCTGGTAATAAAATTAATATAAATAACGGTTGAATTATAAATCTTCTGATATAAAAAGGTAATAAATATCCAGATTCAAAATTGTCTTGCAGTAAATAAACAAATAGTAAGATTAAGATTACAAAAGCAGTTGTATAAAAGTACAAACAGAATTTTAAGTAATCTTTTCTTTTAAATAACACCCAAATGATACCTAAAGAAATTACTGTGTTTAAACAGTATCTAAAAAACATATGCAACACCAAACGACTAGCATTTAAACTAGGCATTGTGGTATACAAATAATCATTTAAAAAATAATGTTTTAAAGGATCGTAAAATAATTTGGCAGATAATGCTCTAACAACTATAAGGCTTAAAAAAAGTAACGCTGCTAAAACTATCTTTACATATTTATTCATTTTTAAATTTAGAAAATTTATTTACCCAAACAATCCATAAAAGTAAAACTGTACCATAAATTATTGCAGGAAAAACTAAATCATGTAAAAGGGCTTGTTTTTCTGGGTACTTATACATCATAGCTGTTAATAAAGATATTCTTAAAACATTTATCGTATAAATAACCCCTCCTCCGAATAAGGAAAATAGAATTGTTGCTTTTATTGAACCTGAAAAAGCAACTATAAATGCAATAAATAAAATAATAACGCTAATAGAATTACAACCTTCTATTACTCTTGCTAAATAAACTTGCTCTATTATTAATTTTACAGACAACTCTTCTGTATGCTGAATAGCTTCTACATTATAATTAAAAAGAGATAACACCTGCGTGGTTTGTTTTGCCACTAATGCAGTAATAGAAGCTACCTTAAAACCATCTTCTTTGCTTTGAGAGTTTTGTAAATACAAAGCATACATTTGAACCAAAATAAAATAAGTTAAAAAAAACTTACTTAAAAAAATAATTATGTTTTTGTATTTTCTCAAAGTACGGTATCTTTTTTTTAGTAATACACAGCTTACGAAGATACGAAATGAAAATCCATTTTAAAGAAACATAATAGGTAACCTTTTAGATAAAACAGAAACGTTATTGTTAATTAAAAAGCCACTTTATTAAAGCTAATAAAATACAACAACAGTATTTTTATTTTAATAAACTAATTTACAATAGATTAAAAACATAAAAACAGACTAAGCATTCACACAATAAAATAAAAAATAGCAATCATTTTATAAAAAAATTACTTTTTTATTTATTTTTTTACTATTTTTGTTGAGTAATTTTATCGAACAAATTAAATTCTACTAATCATTACCCCCCTAATAATGAGAAAAGAAGAAAAACTTACATCAGTTACATCCAGTAACGAAGCACACGATATTTCAAAAAACAAACAAACTTTTTTGAACCAATTTTCTAATTGGTTTAAAACATTTATAGATAACGCTGAATAGTTTATTAACCTTATACCCCCTAATTATGAGAAAGCAGCCAAACACCATTTTACTTAAAATTCTACCTTTTTTACGTAAAAATCAAGACAAAAAAATACATAGAGACTACACAACTCTAGTAGAAAACTTTAAAACACGAGTTCAAATAGACTAGTTATTAATTTTTTACTGTATTTGTTCTTATCTTTTATTGTCTTACAATTTGCTTTTACTAAATTTGCAAACTTAACAAGACAACACTAGATGAGTACTTCAAAAACAATTAAATCCGCATTAATATCGGTATTTCACAAAGATGGCTTAGAGCCTCTTGTAAAAAAGTTAAATGACTTAAATGTAACAATCTATTCTACAGGAGGAACAGAGAAATTCATTAAAGATTTAGGAATTGATGTTGTTCCTGTAGAGGAAGTTACCTCTTATCCTTCTATCTTAGGAGGTAGAGTTAAAACATTACACCCTAAAGTTTTTGGTGGAATTTTAAACAGACAAGATAACGATGGTGATGTTGCTGAATTAGAAGAATATAAAATTCCTCAATTAGATTTAGTTATTGTAGACTTATATCCTTTTGAAAAAACAGTTGCTTCTGGGGCTCCAGAGCAAGATATTGTAGAAAAAATTGACATCGGTGGTATTTCTCTTATTAGAGCTGCTGCAAAGAACTTTAAAGATACTTTTATTGTTTCTTCTATGGATCAATACGATGATTTCTTATCTATTATTTCTGAAAATAATGGCGAAACTACTGTTTCTCAAAGAAAGAAATTTGCTGCAAAAGCATTTAACATCTCTTCTCATTACGACACTGCTATTTTTAATTATTTTAACGAAGACGAAATAGTATACAAAGCAAGCGAACAAACTTCTAAAGTTTTACGTTATGGAGAAAACCCACATCAAAAGGGTTATTTCTTTGGTGATTTAGAGGCAATGTTTGATAAATTACACGGAAAAGAATTAAGCTACAATAATCTTTTAGATGTTGATGCTGCTGTTAATTTAATTGAAGAATTTAAAGGAGAAGCACCAACATTTGCTATTTTAAAACATAATAATGCATGTGGTTTTGCACAAAGAGAAACTATAAAACAAGCTTATGTTGATGCATTAGCTGGTGATCCTGTTTCTGCTTTTGGTGGTATTTTAATTGCAAATACTGAGATTGATGCTGATACAGCAAATGAAATTCATAGTTTATTCTGCGAAGTAGTAATTGCTCCTTCTTTTTCTGATGAAGCTTTAACTATTTTAAAAGGTAAGAAAAATAGAATTATTTTAGTACAAAAAGATGTTAAGTTACCTACCAACACTGTTAGAACTTGTTTAAATGGTTCTTTAGTACAAGATAAAGATAACATTACTGATAAATTAGAAGATTTAAAATACGTTACTAACACAAAACCTTCTCAGGCTGAATTAGACGATTTACTTTTTGCTTCTAAATTATGTAAAAACACAAAATCTAATACCATTATATTAGTTAAAAACAAGCAATTGTTAGCAGGTGGTACAGGGCAAACTAGTAGAGTAGACGCCTTAAACCAAGCTATAGAAAAGGCTAACTCTTTTGGTTTTGATTTAAAAGGTTCTGTTATGGCTAGTGATGCTTTTTTCCCTTTTCCAGACTGTGTAGAAATTGCAGACAAAGCAGGTATTAAAAGTGTTATTCAACCAGGTGGTTCTATAAAAGATCAGTTAAGTATAGATTATTGTAACAACAATAATATATCTATGGTAATGACTGGAACAAGACATTTTAAACATTAAATTTTTTAAACGTACCTTGTAAACAGATTTTAGTAAATTTGTAGGTACGTTAAAATAATATAACAAATATATTTTATGGGTTTTTTCGATTTTATGACTGAAGATATTGCGATTGATTTAGGTACCGCTAATACTTTAATAATCCACAATGGAAAAGTAGTTATCGATAGTCCTTCTATTGTTGCAAGAAATAGAATTTCTGGTCAAATTATTGCAATTGGTAAAGAAGCCAATTTAATGCAAGGAAAAACCCATGAAAATATAAAAACAATTCGCCCGTTAAAAGATGGTGTAATAGCAGATTTTGAAGCTTCTGAACAAATGATTAAAGAGTTTGTTAAGCAGATTCCTTCTATCAAGAAAAAATTATTTCCTCCTGCTTTAAGAATGGTTATTTGTATTCCTTCTGGAATTACTGAAGTAGAAAAAAGAGCCGTAAAAGATTCTGCAAAGCATATGAACGCCAAAGAAATATACTTAATTTATGAACCAATGGCAGCAGCAATTGGTGTAGGTATAGATATTATGGAACCTAAAGGAAATATGATTATTGATATTGGAGGAGGTACTACAGAAATTGCTGTAATTGCTTTGGGGGGTATTGTTTGCGACCAATCTGTAAAGGTTGCTGGAGATTTATTTACCAGTGACATTATGTATTACATGCGTACACAGCACAATTTACATGTAGGTGAAACTACTGCAGAAAAAATTAAAATTCAAATTGGTGCAGCAACAGAAGATTTAGAAACACCTCCAGAAGAAATGCTTGTTCAGGGTAGAGATTTACTAAGTGGTAAGCCAAAACAAGTACAAGTATCTTTTAGAGAAATAGCTAAAGCTTTAGACAAATCTATTTTAAGAATTGAAGACGCTGTAATGGAAACTCTTTCTAAAACTCCTCCAGAGTTAGCTGCAGATATTTACAATACAGGTATTTATTTAGCTGGTGGAGGTTCTATGTTAAGAGGATTAGACAAACGTTTATCTAGAAAAACAGATTTACCTGTTTATGTTGCAGAAGATCCTTTAAGGGCTGTTGTTAGAGGAACAGGTATTGCCTTAAAAGAGCTTAACAAATACAAGAATGTTTTAATGAAATAGCGCTCTTAATTGATATAAATGCAACAGATTATCTATTTTTTTCAGAAATTTAAATATTTTCTGTTTTATTTAATGTTATCATTTATTGCACTTGCTTTAACTTTTAACAATCTTAATTTTCATAAGAGTAAATATGTACATTCTGCCAATGCTATAAGCGGCGGGTTGTATTCTAATATCTCTAACATTTCTGAATACATAAAATTAAAATCTGAAAACAAACTTTTAGCAGAAGAAAATATGCGTTTAAGAAACCTCTTAGAACGTAATAAAAACATTGCCTATTCTTTAGATTCTACAATAATAGATACGTTAAAGTATCGTCAAAAATTTAAATATTGTAGTGCTAAAATCATAAAAAACGATTACAACAAACCTTTTAATTTTCTGACTATTAATAAAGGTAAAAAAGATAGCCTAAGTAAAGAAATGGCAGTAATTAATAGTAAAGGTGTAATAGGTATTACAGATAACACTTCTAAGAATTATAGTACAGTACAATCTATTTTAAACAAAAACACTAAAATAAATGCTAGAATAAAAAACAACAATTATTTTGGTACTTTACGATGGAATGCCAACAATTATAATGTTGTTCAGCTGCATGATATACCTAGACAAGCTGTATTAAATATAGGTGATACTATTGAAACAGGAGGTAAATCAACAATTTTTCCTGAAGGAATTTTAATAGGTACAATTTCTAAAATTTACAAAGGAAATACCGTAGACAATAAAGTAGATGTTAAACTTTTTAATGATATGAGTAATTTAAGACATGTTTATGTTATTAAAAGTTTAGACAAGCTAGAAGTAGACTCACTAGTAAATACAGAAAATGAATAAAACAGTATATCTATCTTTCCTTTTTATTTTTTTACTTTTTTTACAAGTTTTTGTTCTTAACAACATTAACCTTTTCAATTATATAAATCCATACCTTTATGTTTCTTATATATTTGCCTTTCCGTTACAAAAAAACAGAATCCCATTTTTGTTATCTTGCTTTTGTTTAGGCTTGTTTATCGATTTTTTCTCAGACTCAGGTGGTATTCATGCATTCTCTATTTTAACGGTTGCTTATATTAGAGTGTTTTTTATAAGATTGTATTTCAAAAAAATAAGTACAGATTATTCTTTCTTCAATTTAAAAACAGAGTCTTTTGGTAAAAAATTTAATTACATAGTAACTCTTACTATAATTCATCATTTAATTCTTTTTTCTCTAATAAATTTTAGTTTTAATAATTTTGGAAACGTACTTTTAAACACCTTATTTTCAAGTATATTTACGTTATTACTATTTTTTTTAGGAACTTTTATTTTTACTAAAAAAGAATAATGCAAAGAAAATATTTACTCAATATTATTATTACTATTGTTTGTTTCATCTTTATCGGAAGACTTTTTCAGCTTCAGATAATTAGAGGATCAAATTACGACCCTATACATAATTCTGCTGTTAAAATTGAATATGATTATCCTGAAAGAGGATATGTTTACGATAGAAATGGAAAACTGTTAGTAGCTAATCAATTATCTTACGATGTAATGGTTCAGCCTAATCAAGTTAAAATAATAGATACATTAGAATTTTGTAATCTTTTAAAAATAGATAAAGTAAGTTTTTTAAAAAGGTTAAATAAAGCAAAAAAATATGCTACTTATCTTCCTTCAGTATTTTTAAAACAACTTGCTAAAGATGATTTTGCTTTTTTACAAGAAAAACTTCACAAATATCAAGGTTTTTTTATTCAGAAAAGAATTATTAGAGAATATCCCATTAACGCAGCAGCAAACGTTTTAGGGTATCTTGGAGAGGTAAACGAAACACTGGCTAAAAAAAGTAAATATTACCAAGCTGGTGAATTAATTGGTAAAGATGGTATTGAAAAACAATATGAAAAATACCTGAGAGGAAAAAAAGGGATAAAACATTTTTTAAGAAATAATCTTAATAGGATTACCGGTTCATATTTAAATGGAAAACTAGACACACTTGCCCAAAATGGTAAAGATTTAACTTTAACATTAGATATTGAATTACAAGAATATGCTCAAAAACTAATGGCAGGTAAAAGAGGTGGAATTGTTGCTATAGAACCTAAATCAGGAGAAATATTAGCACTTGTTACAGCCCCTACATACAATCCAAACATGTTAGTAGGTAGAAAAAGATCTAAAAATTCTATCAAATTATTTAATGACACCATTAGTAAACCTTCTTATGATAGAGGTTTACTTGCAGCTTACCCACCTGGTTCTCCTTTTAAAATGATGAATGCTCTTATTGGTCTACAAGAAAATGTTATTGACGAGGAATCTACTGTTTTATGTTATGGAGGATATAAATATGGTAATAGAAAACACGAGTTTATGGGATGTCATTGTGGTATTTATGCTAGACCTATAAAACTAAAAACTGCTATAGCTAAATCTTGTAACAGTTATTTTTCTGTAACATATAAGAGAATTGTAGAAAAACACAATAAACCCTCTGAAGGATTAGATAATTGGCACAATCATGTTTCTAGTTTCGGACTTGGTAACTACCTTGGTTACGATCTTCCTGCTGGTAGTCCTGGTTTAATTCCAAATGGTAAATATTACGACAGTAGATATCGATACTCTTGGAATGGTTCAACAAATATTTCTAACGCAATAGGTCAAGGAGAAGTCTTAACAACACCTATTCAGTTAGCTAACTTTACTGCAGCAATAGCTAATAAAGGGTATTTTTATACACCACATATATTAAAAAAAGTAGATAACCTTCCTATTGATAACGAAAAATATACCGTTGCAAAAAAAACATCAATAAATAAAAAACACTTTTCTCCTGTAATAGAAGCAATGCATGAAGTATTTAAAACAGGAACAGGAAAATATAGCCAAGTTAAAGGTATAGAAATCTGTGGAAAAACAGGTACTTCTGAAAATTTTGCTAGGGTTAATGGAAAAAAAATTCAATTACCAGATCATTCTATTTTAGTTGCCTTTGCTCCTAAAGAAAACCCTAAAATTGCATTGGCTATTTTTGTTGAAAACGGAGGTTACGGATCAACAATTGCAGCTCCAATAACTAGTTTACTTGTAGAAAAGTATTTAACTAAAAAAATATCTGCTGAAAATAAATATAGAGAACAAAAGATGCTTAATTTAAGCTTAGAAGATATTTATAACAAACAAATTCAAAAACCCGAAAACCTTGCGTCAGGAACGAAATAATATTTTTGCAGGAATCGATTGGATACTAGTATTTCTATTTGTGATACTTGTAATTTTTGGATGGATGAATATTTACGCTGCATCTAAAACAGAAATAAATACACAGATATTTGATTTTTCTACAAAATACGGAAAACAAATTCTTTGGATTGGGTTAAGTTTTCCTTTAATTGTAATTATTCTCTTTTTTAACTCTAAGTTTTACGAACAATTCTCTGGTATACTCTACATTGTTTGTTTATTTATATTAATACTATTATTTCCCTTCGGAAAAGAAATTAACGGAGCCAAATCATGGTTCAATTTTGGTATTATGAGTCTACAACCTTCTGAGTTTGTTAAAGCTTTTACAGCACTAGCAGTGGCAAAACTATTAAGTGATAGGCAATATAATTTTAAACTTGTTAAAAATCAATTAAAGGCATTTATAGTAATTTTTACCCCCGCTCTATTAATCACTTTACAACCAGATGCAGGTTCTGCTCTTATTTACCTTTCTTTCTTTTTTGTATTAAATAGAGAAGGATTAACGTTAAGTTATATTATAATAGGTAGTCTTGCCATATTCTTGTTTATTTTCTCAATTCTTTTTGGTCCATATTCAGTTTTAACAACACTGTATATTCTAATAACTATTGGTACTGCTTACGGTATATATAAAGGAGGTAAAAGATTTATAAATTTTAATTGGCATAAAATATTAGCCGTATACTTTATTGTACTGCTATTTATTTTGGGTACTGATTTTTCATATAACAAAATCTTTAAACAGCATCATAGAGATCGTTTTGAAATATTATTGGGGCTAAAAACTGACACAAAAAATATTGGTTATAACTCTTATCAATCTGAATTAACAATAAGTTCTGGTGGTTTTTCTGGTAAAGGTTTTTTACAAGGTAATATTACAAAAGGAGATTTTGTTCCAGAACAACATACAGATTATATATTTAGCACGGTAGGAGAAGAATGGGGCTTTTTAGGAAGCTCTCTTGTAATTATTATATTTATGCTAATGCTGTTTAGAATAATATATTTAGCAGACACTCATACTAATAAATTTGGTCGTATATACGGTTATAGTGTAGCTTCTATTCTATTTTTTCACGTAGTTGTAAATATTGGTATGGTAATAGGCTTACTCCCAACTGTAGGTATTCCCTTACCTTTTTTTAGCTATGGAGGTTCTTCTTTGTGGGGCTTTACAATTTTACTATTTATTTTTATAAGATTAGATGCTCATAAAAATTACGATTGGTAAATTGCTCTATTCTTTTTTTGTAGATGACCTCAACAACATGTATCAAAATATTCTAGAATGCCTTTACGGTATAGTAAACAACTGTTTAACATATTCCCTAACTAATCTGTAAAACAAATTTTATTTTAACTAAATAGGAGAATCTTTTAATGCAAAAATAAAGGCCATTAGAGCTCAATTTAGAGGAGTGAAAAATATAGAATTTTTCCTTTTTAGATTAACTCAAATCTTTGCCTAAACACAACTTTTAGTCTTGATCCTAGAGTTCTTTCTGTTTAGACTAACTCAAATTTTTGCATAAACACAACAATTAGTCTTGATCCCTTTTGTTCTTGATCCCTTATTATTCCAGAAATGTTTATAAACAAAAAAACTCTGAATATTAATTCAGAGTTTTTTGTTTGTTTTAATTGTCGCTTTTTATAAACTAGCTACATGTTTTGCTAATTTAGATTTTAAGTTAGCTGCTTTATTCTTGTGAATAATATTGTTTTTAGCTAATTTATCTAACATAGAAATAACATTACCTAATTTACTTTCAGCATCAGCTTTATCTTCAATTAAACGTAAACTTCTAACAGCATTACGTGTAGTTTTATGCTGATATTTATTACGTAATCTTTTAGCTTCGTTACTTCTAATTCTTTTTAAAGCTGACTTATGATTTGCCATTATTCTTAATTTATTAGT
>CALHCK010000072.1 GCA_937936695.1 uncultured Polaribacter sp. | reverse complement strand
GTAAAAGACTACAAGGAAACTTGGGATTATCAAACAAACTTATTACAAGAAATTGTAGATGTAAAAATTGATAATCGTAGAAATAATAATAAAAAAGAAACAGATAATTATTTTTTATTTGTTGAGCATCCGCATGTATATACTTTAGGTAAAAGTGGAGATTTAAATCACTTACTTTTAAATAAAAAACAACTAAAAGATAAAGGAGCTACTTTTTATAAAATTAACCGAGGAGGAGATATTACCTACCACGGTCCTGGACAAATTGTAGGGTACCCTATTTTAGATTTAGAAAACTTTTTTACAGATATTCACAAATATCTTCGTTTACTAGAAGAAGCTATTATTTTAACGATTGCTGAATATGGCTTAAAAGGAGAACGAAGTGATGGAGAAACAGGGGTTTGGCTAGATGTTGGCACTCCTTTTGCACGTAAAATTTGCGCTATGGGTATTCGATCTTCTAGATGGGTAACTATGCATGGTTTTGCTTTAAACGTGAATACAAATTTAGGCTATTTTGATAATATTGTGCCTTGTGGTATTAAAGGAAAAGCTGTGGCTTCTATGGAAGCTGAATTGGGTAAAAAATTAGATTTAGAAGAAGTAAAGTCTAAAATTTTAACCCATTTCAAAAATCTTTTTGAGGTTGATACATTTATTAACCTATAAAAACTAATTAACTTCTTTTAAAACAATAGTGCCTTGATGCATTTTATCTACAATAATTGCAAAACTTGAACGTGTTGTAAAAGTTTGCTTTTCTGTTGTTATATGTTTATAAGTTAAAACCAGTTCTTCTTTTTTATTTTTTTTAAGTGTCAGCGGAACCATTTCTGTTTTTAAATTTGTTACAGGTTTAGCTACAGCAATAACATAATTTTTAGAGAAATCTATTACTGTTGGTTTTCCGTCTGGAGCAGAAGTAAATACTTTACCAAAAATTTCATTAAATTTTTTGGTGTTTTCTATCTTTGGGTTATCAATACTTTTTACATTATTTTTTATAAAATAATTTTTAGCAATAGTAAACGGAATACCAGATGTACCATTACTTTTCTCTTCTTTACACGCTGCAAACACTAAAAAAAACACGGTTGCTAATGCAATTATTTTTTTGCTCATAATAATTTTTGCTTTTAGTTTATTTTTCTTCGTTAAAATACACCTTATAATATTTCATTTTCTTTTCTTCGTCGTAACCTCTTTCTAAATATTCTGATGCTGCTTCAGGTGCATCTACATCTAATTTTATACTAATATTAGTGTCTAATTTAATTTCTGTTTTTAATTTACTTTTTTCTTTCTTTAAAACTACTCCAGATACATCAAAATTGTTTCTAATTAATACATCATTTAAATCTTCGAAGTGCTTTTTGTACTCATCAAACTTTTCTTTGTGCTTTTCTTCTTCAAAAATTTCATCTTTAAAAGTAGCATAATCTACAGTTTCGTTTTCTTTAAAATAATCTACAGTGTTTGCTAAAAAATTTCCTTGCTCGTGCATTCCTAATTCGGGTTTAATAACCTCTTCAGAAAACTCTTTACACATTGCTAAATAACTTTGTGTATGCGAATTGTAATCGTCTGCTAATTTTACACTTAAAAAATTTTTAATCCAGTATTGAGCATCGTAATTATTATTATCTACAGAAAAAACTACAGTACCTTCTGTGTCTGCTGTATTTAAAATTAAGCAACCCTTATCCATTCTTTTGGTAGAGATTCCTTTTTGTACTACCACATCCCAACTTTCGTTATCGTCTAAATAGGTTTGAAAAAAATCTATTTTATTTTCAATTTTAAAAATTCCGATAGCTTCTGTTAGCACATCTTTGTACTCTAAACCTTCTATAAAAACAACAATTACATCTCCTGTTTTTATTTGTGCAGAATTAGATTGTTCGTACAAATGGTTTACAATGTTTTTAGAAAATTCTATAAACGTTTCTTCGTCTTTAAAAATTTCTGATGCATAATTATTTAACTCGTTTAAACGAATATCTGCATGATGAGAAAAACGGTAGCTTTGTGTTAAATTACCAAAGGGTTTTAAGAGAAAACCTTTCATTAAATCGTAGCTTTCTTGGTCAAAACGAATTAATTCTTCAGAAAACACATTTTGCCCACTGTTAAATTTATTGGCTACTTTGTGTAAAATACATTTTGTAATTTCTGCTCTGGTTTTTTTAATCATCTTTTGATATTTTTAGGACTGTAAAAATAATTGAACTTTTTAAATAAATACTAAATTAATAGATGAGTTTTATAGAAGTTTGCAAAATAGTTTAGCCCTGATTGAACGGTTTGTTTGAGCTCGTTGAGGCACGAAACAGCGAGTAGTGAAAGCAGGAAATGGCTTCTAAAAAAACAATTATAATTTTAACTTTATTTGTTCTGGCAACAATTTAAATGTTTTTCTGTGGTAATTTGTTGCCCCAAATTGCCTGATTGCTTCTCTGTGCTCTTTGGTTGGGTAACCTTTGTTTTTTTGCCAATTGTACATAGGAAATTCTTGATGAATTTTTTGCATGTAGGCGTCTCTATACGTTTTTGCCAACACAGAGGCGGCGGCAATGCTTAGGTATTTTGCGTCTCCTTTTACAATGGTTTTGTGGGGTATATTTTTGTAATCTTTAAATTTATTACCATCTACAATTATAAATTCTGGTTGAATTTTTAGCATTTCTATAGAACGGTGCATGCCTGTTATTGAGGCTTGTAATACGTTAATTTTGTCTACCTCTTCTTGCCAAACAAATGAGACTCCGTATGCCAATGCATTTTGCTCTATAAAAGGTTTTAATTGTTCTCTTTTTTTTTCTGATAATTGCTTAGAATCGTTTAAAAAAGGATGGGTAAAATCTTTGGGTAAAATAACTGCTGCTGCCACAACCGGACCAGATAAACAACCTCTGCCTGCCTCGTCTGTACCGGCTTCTAAAGAAAAATTACTGTAATTAGATGCTAACATTATACAAAGAAAAGAAAAGTTTTCTTTTTATTTTGAGTTTCATAAAATAACTGCTGCTAGATTATTTTTAGCTTCTGTATTTTTCGTGATAATTATTAACAATAATTTTGGTTAAATTATTTTACATTTGCTTTTGTAGAAATAACCTATGAATAAACATTTTTTTTTATTGTTAATTTTCTGTATTTCAGGATACAGTTCTCTCTTTTCTCAAGATTTTAGATCTAATAATGGTATTACTAATTTAAACGAATTTAGTAAAGACTCGGTACAAAATAAAGGAGAAATTAAAGTAACATTGTCTGGTAAAACTAAATACACAGACTACAAGGTTTTTTCTCATGACAGAGATACTACATATATAGATACTACTTTGTCTATTAAAAAAGATTACAAATTTAATTATTTAAGAACCGATAATTTTGAGTTGTTAGCGTTTCATAATCAGGGACAAACATTTACTAGTTTGGGGTATGATTTTAGAAATTTAACACTTTTACCAGATATTGGTTTTACCGCAAAACAGTTTAGTTATTTAGATGTTGATGAAATAAAATATTACGAGGTACCTACACCTACTTCTGAAATTACTTACAGAACAGGTTTGCAACAAGGGCAGGTTTTAGACGCTATTTTTACTTTAAATTTTTCTAGAAGATTTAATGTATCTCTTTCTTATAAAGGCCTCCGATCTTTAGGTGCATACAGAAGATCTTTATCTAGTAATGGTAATTTTAGAGGTACTTTTAGTTATAGAACTAAAAATGATGCTTATGAAATTCGCGGGCATTTTACGTCGCAAGATTTTTTTAATCAAGAAAGTGGTGGTTTGCCAGCAAGTGAAATTGCAAAATTTGTTGCTAATGACCCTGAGTTTACATCTAGAGAGCGTTTAGATGTTAATTTTAATGATGCCGAAAACTTTTTTGATAGTAGTAGAAGTTATATAGAACACAGCTACAAGTTGGCTGCATCTAAAGATACTATTAACAACAAAGATTTTAGTAATTTAAAAATTGGACACGTACTTACTAGCGAAACCAAGAGTTATAATTTTACACAGCCTACAGATTCTGAAATTTTTGGAACTACAAATGGAACTAACGGAAATAGTACTGCTGAACAAAAAATTACAAATAACGAATTTAATTTAGAGTTTAACTCTAAATATGTATTGGGTAAATTTAAACCGAAGGTAAATATTACGCAATATTCTTATGGTTACGACACGATAGTAAATACCAACAGTGCTATATCGTCAATAAAACTAGAAGGAAATGCAATTGCCTTTGGTGCAGACTGGAATGCTAGAGTTAAAAAGTTTCAGTTAAATGCTACAGGTACGGTTAGTCCTGGCGCTGGTAGATTGTCTGGTAGCTTTTTAAGAGGTGAAGCTTTGTATAAAAAAGATAGTGTTTTTACTGTAAAAGGTAGTTTATTACTTAGCTCTAAATCGCCAAATTTTAATACTTTATTGCACCAAAGTAAATATGATACTTTTAATTGGCAAAATAATTTTAGCAATGTAAACACACGAAACTTAGGTTTTTCTTTTGACTCTAAATGGTTAAATACTTCTTTAGATTTTACAAACATAGATAACTACACGTATTTTGATGAAAATAGTTTACCTCAGCAATTTGGTAATCAAATTATTTATTTAAAAGTAAAAGCTAGCAAAGAATTCCGTTACAAAAAGTTTGCTTTAGATAATACCTTAATGTACCAAAATGTAAGTAGTGGTGCCAATGTTTTTAGAGTACCCGACTTTGTTACCAGAAATACATTGTATTACCAAGATTACTGGTTTAAAGGAAAACCAATGTTAGTTAACATAGGTGCTACTTTAAAGTATTTTACAACGTATAGTGCCAATGCCTATAATCCGTTGCTTGCAGAGTTTCATTTACAAAACACGCAAGAAATTGGTTTTCCTACGGTAGATTTGTTTTTTAATGCGCAAGTAAGAAGAACACGTATTTTCTTTAAAATTGATAATGCTACCTCTGGTTTTACTGAAAAAAATTATTTTTCTGCTCCTAACTATCCTTACAGAGATTTTACGGTTCGTTTTGGTTTGGTATGGAATTGGTTTATATAACTCTCTTTTATTTACAAACCTTTTATGGCTTTGAATAATTGTGTGAAAATTAAGATTTATTAATGAATCTTATAAAAAATAAGACATAAATAAAGGCTATAATTTACATGGTTTTAACATGAAACCTAAAATATTCTCACAAAAAAATACAATTAAAATTGTTAGTTTTTTTTAACCAACTGCCTAATTTTTAAATTAAAGGCAGCAAAAAGTAATGTTACTACCGGACTTAAATAATTAAAA